>CACYCC010000103.1 GCA_902772805.1 uncultured Lachnospiraceae bacterium
CCGTAACTTATAAAACCGACCTGTTCGCAGGCCGGCTCCAAAGCGCAAAGATAGTCCGAGATCCCGGTCCTTTCGGCGGGATCTGCCTCATCCCTTACAAGTATTGTTATATTTCCCGTGGGATCCGCATAGATATAATCGTAGTTTTTCATCATTGCTGATAGTTTTTAAGAAATTGTCTTGTCCTTTCCTGAGTGGGATTTCCGAGTACTTCTTCGGGATCGCCCTGCTCAACAATATATCCGCCGTCCATAAAAATGACTCTCTTGCTGACATTTTTGGCAAAATTCATCTCATGGGTAACTATGACCATGGTCATTTTTTCTTCGGCAAGCTGTTTTATTATCTTAAGCACTTCACCAGTAAGTTCGGGATCGAGTGCGGAAGTGGGCTCATCAAAAAAGATGATATCGGGATTGAGCGCAAGTGCCCTTGCGATCGCAACTCTTTGCTGCTGTCCTCCGGATAACTGGAAAGGATAAGCATCGGCCTTATCCGAAAGACCCATCTTTTTAAGAAGTTCCCTCGCCTTGGCCTCTACTTCTTCTTTGTCCCTCTTTTGCACGTGGATCGGTGCATCACAGACATTTTTAAGTACCGAATAATGAGGAAATAAGTTAAACTGCTGGAAAACAAGACCGAAATAACTCTTTACCTTTACCATATCCTTTTTGGGCAGATAAACGGGTTTTTCTCCTTCCGGCGTATGAACAACGGTCTTATCAAGATATTTGATCGATCCGCTGTCGATCTTTTCAAGAAAAGTGGCGCATCTTAACAGGGTTGATTTACCCGAACCCGACGGTCCGATGATACTTACAACCTCTCCGCTGTCAACGCTTAAACTTATGTCATGAAGAACTTCGCAGTCTTCAAAATGTTTCTTGATATTTGACATTTCTAAGATCATGTCACTCCGTTTCTGTGCCGATACATTTGACCTTCCCGGCACGGTTTGTCCGATTATTTATAGTACTGCATGGATTTTTCGATCTTACCCATTACAAAGTCAACTATTGCATTAAATACAAAATAGAATACACCTGCCACCACAAAAGGCATGAAACTCGTCTGTGAGTTTGCGATCTGTTTGCCTATCGTAAACATCTCCTGATATGAAACGGTAAAAGCAAGCGATGTATCCTTGACCAGTGTTACGACTTCATTGGTGATACTTGGCATGATCCTTTTGATGACCTGCGGAAGTATGATCTTAAAAAACGTCTGAGCCTTGGAATATCCCAGTACTGCTGCCGCTTCATACTGGCCCTTTGACATCGACTCGATTCCGCCTCTGTAGATCTCCGCAAAATACGCCGCATAGTTTATCGCAAAAGCAATGACTACCGGTATCAGCTTGTTACGTGAAACGGAAATATTAAAAAGGTAATAAGGTCCGTACGTAACTGCCAGTAACTGAAGCATAAGCGGTGTTCCGCGAAGTATTGAGATTATGACTCTCGTTACTCCCGAAACGATCTTCACTTTGCTCATACGAAGAAGCGCTACTATCATTCCCAGGGGAAGCGAAAACAAAAGCGTTAAAAAGAAAATTGCGCATGTTTTACCGAGTCCCTCGGACATCTTTAAGATCATGGTCCATAAAGTCATTATATGTTCCTCGTTGTGATTTCAAAAATAATCCCGAAGGCCCAAACCTTCGGGATATAAGTCTTCCAATAATGTGTTTCTTACTGTAAGAAAAGAAGGTTGTCTATGATCTCGGGATACTTCTCGGCGATCTTTTTGTATGTTCCGTCTGCTACAAGTTCGTCGAGTGCCTTTTCAACCTGATCGCATAAAGCCTTGTCGCTGCTTCTGAATGCGATACCGTACTGTTCTGCACCGAGCTGCTCGTTGATGATCTTAAATCCGGGATGTTCCTTGGAATAATTGTCGGCAACGGGAAGGTCTACAAAAACCGCATCAACAGCACCGCCGTCAAGTTCGGTAAAGCACTTAAGGAAGCTGTCACATGTAACCACGTTGTTAAATGTTGCCGCAAGATCCGCAAGATCTTCGTTTAAGAGGTTTTCACCCGAAGTTCCGAGCTGAACCGCAACATCCTTGCCTGCAAGCTCTGCGGATGAATTGATACCGCTGTCTTCTTTGACAAGCATGACCTGTGTATTGTAAAAATAAGGTCTTGAGATCACATATCCCGCTTCTTTCATGCTGTCAAGGATCGTCATACCAGACCATACACAGTCACATTCCTCGGCATCAAGCTGAACAAGTTTCTCGTCCCAGTTTACTTCAAAAACCTGAAACTCCCAGCCAAGCTTTTCGCAGACTGCCTGACAAACTTCTACGTCAAAACCCGTATATTTTCCGTCATCTCCGAGTGAACTGAACGGAGGATATTCGGGATCGATACCCATTTTAAATACATTTTCCGATTTTGCTTCACCACCGCATGCAGTTAAAGAAACAAGCATTACGGCTGCAAGCATAAGAGCAAATAACTTTTTCATAATAATCCTGATGATCTCCTTTTTATTACTTTAATGCGATAGCATATTACCATAATAAAAAGGGCATGACAAG
>CACYCC010000104.1 GCA_902772805.1 uncultured Lachnospiraceae bacterium
GGAAAACAAAAAATCCAGGCAGGAAGCCCGGAAAGTCGAAGATCTCAGCCGTGCTCAGAGCAGATTCTTTTCCAATATGAGTCATGAGATAAGAACTCCCATCAATACGATCATCGGTCTTAATGAAATGATCTTAAGAGAGGACATTTCTGATGAAGTTGCCGAAGATGCCACGAATATACAGTCTGCGGGTAAGATCTTACTTCATCTTATAAACGATATACTTGATATGTCCAAAATACAGTCGGGGCAGATGGAGTTGAGCCATTCGACTTACAATTTCGGTGACATGTTATCCGATATCGTTGCGATGTTATGGATAAGAGCCAAAGATAAAGGACTTGATTTTCGCATTAATATCGAGCCGGATGTTCCCGCAGAAATGATCGGGGACGAGGTCAGAATAAAGCAGATACTAATAAATATCATAAACAATGCAATTAAATACACCAATGAGGGTTCCGTTACCCTTTCCGTTCAGTGCGGTGAAAAAGAAGGCGATAAGCTCAATGTTGTTTTTTCGGTAACGGATACGGGTATCGGTATCAAAAAAGAAAGCATACCGCATCTTTTCAATGCGTTTGAAAGGGTTGATGAGAAAAATACCCGATATATCGAAGGTACCGGTCTCGGACTTGCCATTGTAAGGGAACTGGTCGATCTTATGAACGGTAAGATCACGGTCAACAGTGTTTATACCAAAGGTTCCACCTTTATTGTAGAAATACCGCAGACAGTCGTAGGTGAACAGGGTGTGGGCTTTATAGATATGTCAAAGTCCGTTCTTGCCGCAGACAGGCCGAAATATCGTCAGAAATTTGAAGCTCCCGATGCGAGATTACTGGTTGTCGATGACAATGAAGCCAATCTTATGGTCGTTTCAAAACTGTTAAGAGATACAAAGGTTAAGATAGATACGGCCATGAGCGGTGAAGAGGCACTTAAATTAACGCTTAACAACGCATATGATGTCATTTTTATGGATCATCTCATGCCTGAGATGGACGGTATCGAATGTCACCGTCTTATAAGATCTCAGACCGGCGGAAAATGCCAGAATTCCAAGATCGTAGTGCTTACTGCCAATGCGATGGAAGATAACAAAGCGCTTTATAAGCGTGAAGGATTTAACGGATATATAGAAAAACCCGTTAACGGAAATACACTTGAAAAAGAACTCAGTTTTCTTTTGCCTAAGGATCTTATACATAAGTCTGTTGATGAGGATGAGATCACCGAAGAGACTATGTCCTGGATGCAGACCGGTGAGCGAAAGAGACCTGTTGTTATAACCGCCGAAAGCGTTGCGGATCTTCCGGGAGAACTTATCGAAAAATACGGTATCGGGATCATACCGCATAAGGTTGTTACGCCTGAAGGTACGTTCAGAGACGGGCAGGAGATCGATACCGACGGACTTCTTAACTATATGAGCAATCCCGAACATACCATCAATACACAGGCTCCAAGCGTTACCGAGCATGAGATGTTTTTTGCCGATATGCTGCAAACAGGAAACAATGTAGTGCATATATCGACCTCTAAGAGCCTTGCCAACAGCGGATATCCCGGTGCGGTTGAAGCATCAAGGGCGTTCGGAAATGTTTCATGCATTAACAGCAGACACTTATCCAGCGGTCAGGGACTTCTTGCCTTAAAAGCCTGCGAACTGGCGGATGAGGATATGCCGGTCAATGAGATACTTGAAAAACTGGAGAAATACATAAATCTCATTCATACGAGTTTTGTGGTAAATGAACTTGATTTTCTGGCAAGAGCCGGGCAGGTAAGTCATAAGATCGCCAATATGACCAAGGCGCTGATGATCCGCCCTGTACTTGTGATGAAACGCGGAAAACTTAAGATAGGAAATATCTATATCGGTTCCAAGGAAAGAACGTGGAAGAGGTATATAGATTCAATACTGACAAAAGAAAACAATATCGATACATCGATACTGTTTGTGACTTATGTCGGTCTTTCGGGTAAGGAGATTGAATTTATCCGCGAATATATTGAAGAAAAGATGAAGTTTGAAAAGATATGGTTCCAAAAAGCAGCCCCTGCCATAGCAGTTAACTGCGGGGCAGGGACATTCGGGCTTCTGTATCGTGAACGAGAGTGAAAAATTACTATTTGATGTCGAATTCCGGTTCTTCATCAATGTTCTGACCGACGTATTTGCCGTCTTTTTTGCGCTGTTTGACACATTCCGTAAGCAGATATTCTATCTGTCCGTTTACGGATCTGAAATCATCTTCAGCCCAGGCGGCAATTGCGTTATACAGTTTTTCCGACAGCCTCAGAGGCACCTGTTTTTTTTCAGCCATTAGTATAAGCTCCCTGAATTTACAACGGGTTGAGCGTCATGATTTCCGCACAGTACAACCAAAAGATTTGATACCATTGCGGCTTTTCTTTCTTCATCGAGTTCAACCGTATGATTCTCATTAAGTCTTTCAAGTGCAAGTTCTACCATTCCCACAGCACCGTCAACAATGAGTTTGCGGGCATCGACAACAGCTGCCGCCTGCTGACGCTGTAACATTGCAGCAGCGATCTCGGGAGCGTATGCAAGATAAGTGATCCTTGCATCCACGATCTCAAGGCCTGCACCCGAAACTTTGCTCTGGATCTCTTCTTTGATACGGTTTGCAACAATTTCGGTAGAACCTCTCAAACTTCCGTCATCGGCTTCGCCGTCGCCGGTGGTGTCGATATTGTCGGTTACATCGTAAGGATAGATCTTAACTACGTTGCGGACTGCGGTATCGCACTGTAATGAAAGATATTCTTTGAAGTTATCAACTTCAAATACGGCTTTTGCGGTATCTTTAACTCTCCACATAACAGCTACGGCAACTTCAACGGGGTTACCCAGAACATCGTTTACTTTCTGACGGCTGTTGGAAAGCGTCATGACTTTAAGAGATATTTTTTTGGTGGGCATTTCAACTGCGAGAGAAGTGCTGCCTTGTGTACCGACCGTAACGGCTGTTCCGGGAAGCTTGACATCGCCGCTTTGTCCGAGTTTGGTGTTGGAAGCGGGGTTAAATGCCGTGCAGAAAGGATTTACCCAGAAAAATCCGTCGCCTTTAAGGGTCCCGACATATTTTCCGAAAAGCGTAAGTACTACAGCTTCATTGGGCTTTAATACTTTAAGGCCGAGCAGCAATATCCATCCGAACATTAGCCATATTCCGGATAAAAGGGCGATAGGCCATGCTCCGCCCACACCGCCGGCGATAACACCGGGAATTGCTGCGATGTACAGCACTAATATAAGGAATAACATTAAACCGCCTGTTTTGTGACCTGAAATGATCTTTTCCTGAACA
This sequence comes from uncultured Lachnospiraceae bacterium, assembly GCA_902772805.1. Lineage (GTDB taxonomy): Bacteria > Bacillota > Clostridia > Lachnospirales > Lachnospiraceae > UBA1258. The sequence goes on from CACYCC010000104.1 coordinate 3,339, forward strand.
TTTGCATTCATGATAATAATCTCCTTAAAAAATAATGTGGTTATTTGTTTAAGATCATCACTTCATACTTTAGTGATATCATTATGATATCATAAAGAATATTAATGTCAAGATGTAATATGTGGATTGTTGAAAAAGATAATATATGTTAGTATATTCTCTGTAATTTGTAATGATCGATCTGACCGATCGGGGCTATTAGCTCAGCTGGGAGAGCGCCAGGTTCGCAATCTGGAGGTCAGGGGTTCGATCCCCCTATGGTCCACACGGGGTTGTAGTTCAGCTGGGAGAACGCTTGCATGGCATGCAAGAGGTCGTCGGTTCGAGTCCGATCAGCTCCATATAAAGCGGGAAACTGTATATGTTTTCCGCTTTTTTATTTATAATCCCGCGTTAATGACGTAATGATAAAGTAAACTGTATTTTTGTAAACAGAAGAGAATAATAACCAAGAAGTATAAAAATATATCTGATATCAAGGTAATGACATGACTGAAAAAATATATGACAAAGATCCGTATTTAACAGAATTTTCGGCAACCGTAACAGGCTGCTTTATTAATGCCGACGCAACATTTGACATTACGCTTGACAGGACCGCGTTCTTTCCCAATGAAGGCGGACAGTCCTGCGATAAGGGAACGCTTAACGGGCTTGACGTATTAAACGTTGAACTTAAAGATGATGATATCGTTCATGTTGTAAAGGTATATATTCCCGAAGGAACGACTGTTGAATGCATGATCGATTGGGAACATCGTTTTTCAAATATGCAGATGCATACCGGAGAGCATATTTTCTCGGGACTTGTACACAGTAAATTCGGATTTGACAATGTCGGCTTCCATTTAAGCGACAATTCGGCGACAATGGACTATAATGGCAAACTTTCCGAAAGTGAAATACATGAACTTGAAGCTCTGGCCAATGAAGTTATATGGTCAAACAGGAAAGTAAGAACTTTCTTCCCCGATGAATCCGAACTCGAAACGCTTGATTACAGGTCAAAGAGCGGGATCAAAGGGGCGGTAAGGCTTGTTGAGATAGAAGGCGTCGACCTTTGTGCGTGCTGTGCTCCTCATGTGGCTTTAACCGGCGAGATAGGACTTATCAAGATCGTATCATGGGAAAGTTATAAGGGCGGCACGAGACTTAATTATCTTTGCGGTATGCGAGCGCTTGCCGATTATTCAAGATTGTTTACACTTGAAAGCGAATTGTCAAAACTTCTTAATGCTTCAAAAGGCGATATCTTTGGGGCGGTTGAAAAGGTGAAAACGGATCTTTCGGATCTTGAATTCAAAGCGGTGGGACTTAAACGTGATAAGATAAGTGAAGCCTGTTACGTTCTTAAAAAGCCGATACTGTTTATGGAAGGCGATAACGCGGATCTTTTACGATTCGCCGTTTCCGAACTCAAGAGCAGGTTTAACGGTGCGGTTGCCGCCTTTGCCGGCGATGATGAAACCGGATACAGATTCATACTGGAATGTGACAGCCACGGTCTTGAAAAGCTCTTTGACGATTTCAAATTTGAGTTTGATGTTAAAGGCGGAGGACGATCCGGTTCTTATATGGGAAATGTAGAAGGAAAACAAGAGGATATTGTTACATTTCTTGAAAGCGACAAGACGTTTATGATATAATTTTTGAGGTGGAACGTTTTATGAACGATCACGCATCAATATATTCGAAAGAGTGGTTAGTGCTTTATGATCAAGATCTTTGTCGACAGTACCAGTGATATTTCCCAACCCGTTGCAGACAGATACGATATTTCCATCATTCCGTTGTTTATAAATATGGATGGTCAGTATTATCGTGACGGAATAGACATTGAACGCAGTAAGATATTCAAATGGTCCGATGAAACGGGAGAAACGCCCAAAACTGCGGCTCCGGCGATCGACGATGTCGTAAATGCATTTAAACCGTATGTGGAAGCGGGAGATGAGATCTTTTATTTTTCCATTTCCGAAGATATGTCCACTACAGCCAATGTAGCCAGACTCGCTGCCACAGAACTTGAATATGAAGATAAGATACATGTAGTCGACTCACAGAGTCTTTCGACCGGAATAGCGCTTCAGGCTATCAAAGCGGCGGAAATGATAAATGACGGATATCCGTCATCGGTCATTTATAACAGGATACTCGATCTTCGCAGTAAGGTCCGTGCAAGCTTTGTAGTTGATACGCTTACTTATCTAAGCCGCGGAGGCAGATGTTCCGCCGCAACCGCACTTATAGGCAATGCGCTTAAGCTTAAGCCCAAGATCGAAGTTATCGAAGGAAAGATGGATGCCACCACCAAGTACCGTGGAAGCAGCGCAAGAGTGATCGACCATTATGTACAGGACATGAAAGCGGATATACTTAAGGCCGAACGTTCGCGCGTATTTATCACTCATACCGTTACCGAAGGTGATAGCGTACAAAGAGTAAAAGAATTCCTTGAAGGACTTAATTATTTTGACGAGATAATTGTAACCGAAGCGGGTGGAGTTATTTCCAGCCATTGCGGTCCCGGTACTCTCGGCGTGTTGTATATTGAGGGATGATCATAGGGCCGGTTATATCCGGCCCTTTTTCTTTTTACTTAGATAATAGAGGAAAATTCTGCATCGTTATTACGGAGGAGTTAAATATGCAGGAAGAAAGCAGAGAAGAGCTTACGGTTGCGGGATATGTTTTTGCGACTCATACTGATGCTTTGATGGCCGAAGACGAGATCAAGAGGATATCTCTGATCGAATCAAAGATGGATATGACCAATATGTCCATAGTTCTCGGAATATACAATAAAGCGCTTGATTCAGGGACCTTTCAGACACCGATAGGTCTTGAATTTATGCATTCGATGTACGATTCTTTGATCCAGTCGGGTATAAACCGCGAAAAGATCCGCCCGATCCCCTTATACACGACTTTTAAAAGGACCGAATTCAAGGAGTCGGCTCTTTCAAGGCAAAAGCCCAAGCAGACCAACATAGAACGTGAACTTCGAATAAAATACAGAAACAGTGTGCTAATAAGCATTATTTTCGGTGTATTGGCCGGAGCGATGTTACTCATCATGTTAAGAGGAACAACTCCCAATGCGCTTAATTACAAGATGGCTGTTACCAACCAGTATGCGGAGTGGGAAGACGATCTTAAGGCCCGTGAAGAAGCGGTTCGGCAAAAAGAACGCGAATTAAACATAAATTTTGATGAATAGTTCACAGAAAAAACATATCTTTGGAATATTATTATAATATCGATCATGGTAAGAGCCTTTATTATTTGAAAGCCGGGGATATTGAACATGGATAAAGTAAAGATTCTGGTTGTGGACGACGAGCCCAGAATGAGAAAACTCGTAAATGATTTTTTATCGAGAAAAGGTTATGCGGTCACGGAAGCTTCTAACGGCCGCGAAGCCTGTGATATTTTTGAAAAAGAACGCGATACAGCCCTTGTTATACTTGATGTTATGATGCCGGTTATGGACGGTTGGGCGGCCTGCAGGGAAATAAGGGAAATATCGGATGTTCCGATCATCATGCTTACGGCAAAGGCCGAAGAACATGATGAACTCCTGGGATTTGATCTCGGAGTTGATGAATACATCACAAAGCCCTTCAGCCCGCGTATTCTTACCGCAAGAGTTGAGGCCGTGCTTCGCCGAAGCATCAAAGACGGGCCGGCGGAAGTGCTTGAATTTGAAGATATAGTTGTGGATAAAGGTGCCCACCGGGTATTAGTAAACGGTAACGAGATCGAATTAAGCATCAAGGAATTCGAACTGCTTTCTTTTTTTATAATAAACAAAGGCATGGCGCTTTCACGTGACAAGATACTCGAAAGTGTGTGGAATTATGACTATTTCGGCGATGCCCGCACAATAGATACGCATGTCAAGAAACTGCGTGCAAAACTCGGCGACGCCGGCGATCATATAAAAACCGTATGGGGAATGGGATATAAATTTGAGTAAAAAGAAAACGGTAAAGCATTCGATAAGGTTTCAGCTTGCGGTCACATTTTCGCTGATCGGTATCGCGATGATCGGACTTATATGGCTGGCCAATTCGCTGCTTCTTGGAAAATATTATACATATAACAAGCAAAAAGCCCTTAAAAGCATATATCTGGAGCTTTCAAAAAGCTTTAAAAACGGGGAACTTGAGAGCGAAGAATCCGATATCTCACTTAGATATCTTGCCGGAAGGCATAATGTAAGCCTTCTGATAATATCTTCGGAATCGGATGTTCCGATAAAGATCTATTCCAATGAACCTGCGGAAGAGCTGACACTTGAATTAAAATCGATACTTGAAAAAAGAAGCCTCGGTTTTGCCAAGGAACTGATCGATCAAACCGATGATTATGTTCTTATAAAAAAGAGCGAACCCGGTTCAAAGTCGGAATATATCGAAATGATCGGTTTTCTTTCGGATACATGCTTTTTTTTGATGCGTACACCTGTCGAGAGTATAAGGGAAAGCACAAAGATCGCAAACAGATTCCTGATATATGTAGGCTTGATCTGTATTTTGGGAGGCATGCTGGCGGTATATTTTATCTCCAAACGTTTTTCGGATCCCATTCGTGAACTTACCGATATCTCCCGCAAGATGGCGGAAATGGATTTTAATGCAAGATATTCGGGAAATGACGGTTCCGAGATCGGAGTTCTGGGCAGGAATATGAATAAGCTTTCGGAAAGTCTGGAAGAATCGATCTCGAAGCTTAAAACCGCCAATATGGAGTTACAGCAGGATAACGAGCGTCGTATAATGATAGATGAGATGCGAAAAGAGTTTATTTCTAACGTATCTCATGAGTTTAAGACGCCGATAGCCCTGATACAGGGTTATGCCGAAGGCCTTAAAGACGGTATTGAAAATGAGGAAGACAGAGATTACTATTGTGACGTTATAATCGATGAATCTTCCAAGATGAACGATATGGTCAGGAAGTTTTTGGACCTTAACCGGCTTGAATTCGGCAATCAGAAACTTGATATGGAGCGTTTCGATATAGTTTCTTTTGCCCGTAACATCGTAAATTCATTCTCTATACTGAGTACCGGGAATGATGTTAATGTAACGATAGCGGATGCCGAAGAGATCTATGTGTGGTCAGATGAATACTTGGCGCGCGAGGTGTTTGAAAATTACCTTTCGAATGCGTTCAATCACTGTAAGAGCGACGGTGAAAAAAGGATTGATGTTTCTTTTGACATAGATACAGACAAGGTAAAGGTTTCGGTATTTAATACGGGTGACCCTATCCCTAATGAAAGTATTGAACATCTATGGGAAAAGTTTTATAAAGTTGACAGTGCAAGATCCCGGGAATATGGCGGAAGCGGGATCGGGCTTTCCATAGTTAAAGCCGCCATGGATACGTTAAAGCAGGATTATGGCGTATATAACAAAGAAAACGGAGTGGTATTCTGGTTCACGCTTGAAAAAGCGGAGTCAGGGGCAGAGGTAAATTAAGATGTACAATGCAAATCCTTACGGCGCAGTCCGTGAAATGATCGAATATTACAGAGCAAATTCCAATGAGCCGAGTTTCCATCTCTATCTTGACAGAGTTGCCGAGATGGCTTCAAAAGGTACCGAGAGACCGGAAAAACTGTTGGATGATATGGCGGCAAATTACAAGAAATACCTTGAGTATGCAAATGCCGGCCGGATCGTTAACAACGATTATGTTAAAAACTACGGTGCGAACGATGAAAAGCGTACAAATATCGAGATAAAGGTAGGCGCCGGGATATTAAGCGTCATCGGATCGGTGTTTGTGCTTGTTGCGCTTGCCTATTTCGGAGCGCTTTATCTTGACGACTTTTTTAAAGGCGTTGTTTTCTTTGCGGCGGGAATTGTTGTCATCCTTGTTTCCGAACTTCTTGTGGCCAGAAAGTTTGCCGTATTTTCTCAGGTCATTACGGGACTTGGGTTCGGAGTACTTTATTTCGCCACTATATATTCGTATTTAAAACTCGATATGTATAATCTCTATGTCTGTGTAGGTATATTTGTGGCGATCGGCCTTATAAACCTTTTGCTTGCAAGGGTCAGAAAATCGCAGATCATGGAGATAGTATGTTCTTTGGGAAGCGCGGTTCCGCTCTTTGCCGTTGCTTACGTAAGTATCACGCTCGAAGCATATATCGTAATGCTTTCTTTGGTTCTCATAGTGAACCTTCTGCTGTTTATCGCACCTTACAAACCCGGTTATGCCGTATCCAAGATATTCAGAGCCGGAGTCGTTTTTGCATCAATTGTTTTTGTGAATGCCAAGTATTCCGATGACATCGAGCACTTGTGGTATGCGGGCGGTGTATGTGCGGTTTTGCTTGTTCTTTTTATCGCATATGCATTCAATACGCAGGATATGGTCTTTAAGTGCGTTTCACTTTCACTTATAGGCATTACGAGTCTTATGATAATAGGAAGCGACAACTACTATGTTCATGCGACCTTCGCGGGAGTGTGCCTTGTTTCGTTTTTGATCCTTGTCATGAAAAAAGAACGCTTCAGTCCGATCACGTTAATGTTTCTTTATGCGACTGTTTATGTCCTTATAAATAACGGATTTGGCAACGATCTTTCCGATCGTTCTGCGATATTTATACTGCTGGGAATCATCGTTTTTTCAAAGCTTTGCGCGTTGTCCCGTGATTTTGCGATATCCGATGCGGTAATAACTTTCGGAGTGCTTGTACAGGCCGTATTTTTGAAATCGGATTACTTTGTATTTGCTATATGGGGAGTGGCGTTCCTGGGACTTTTCGTTTGTCCGCTCTTTAAACTTTATCATGAATTTGTTTTCGGCTTGCTGGGGTATGCATTCATATTGCTGTACGGCTTCGATCATTTTACAGTGCTTATAGGAATGTCATATCTGCTTGTTCTGATGGTTATGTTTAATCTTATAGGATCCATGAGGGTTAACGGGATAGTGGCATACAATCTTGTTTCTCTGTTGCTGATGGCCGGAAACATATTGCTGGCTCCCGCCAACGACTATGACGGATATAAAGAGATCGTTGTTGTTGCCTCGGCGGCGTTTATAGGACTTCTTACATGCGTGATAGTATTAAGAAAGCCGTTTGGTCTTGATACACCCGGCAGATACATTATTATGTCAGCGATACTCACTTATCTTGGCCTGTTTTTAAAGGTAGATCCGCTTTGGATAAGTATCTCGCTGATGATTGTAGCTTTCCTTACGATAGCTGTGGGATGCATCGCCAATCGATTTGAAGTAAGGATATACGGACTTGTGCTTTCGCTTCTTATATGTATTAAGGTCGCCTTCTGGGATTTCAAAAATTCAAGTGATTTCAACAGGATGATAGTATTTCTTGTTGTCGGTCTGCTTGCCATAGCGATATCTTTTGTATATATGCTGCTTGAAAGTCATGAGCAGAAGCTGAAAAGGGCGGGGACTGTGCAACCTGTGCAGGTGCAACCGATGCCGGTTCAACCTGTGCAAGTGCAACCGATGCCGGTTCAACCTATGCAGACTCCGATTACTCAAATTCAGCCTCCTATGGTTGACAATATGCCGCTAAATTCTGATAATGTTGTTATAAACGGAAATAAGGAGGGACAGGGCGAATCATGAAAAAACGCTTTGTCGTGATGATATCTATATTGCTGGCTGCATCAATGACACTTTCCGCTTGCGTATCTCTTCCGGATCTTAGCGAAGAAGAAAACGAGATGGTAAGTGAATATGCCGCATCGCTTCTTCTTAAATATGATTCGGACAATCATTCAAGACTTGTCGATACGAGCGAATTCATGCAGCAATATGAAA
>CACYCC010000105.1 GCA_902772805.1 uncultured Lachnospiraceae bacterium
ACGATGGAGAACAGGGACGAAACCGCGACCAGTTTGGACGCAAGGCTTTCGTCCTTGCCGTATTTTATGGAAAACATTGTCGTGATCGCCGCAACGGGAGCCGACGCCGACACGATGGTCGCGGTGAGCAGATTTCCGCGGTAACCGATCAGATATAGTATTCCCAGCAAAAGAAGGGGTACTATCACAAGGCGGGTCGCGATCGTAAGCGCTTCGCCTTTGATGTTTAGGATATCTTTTAACTTAAGCCCTGCGATCGTATAACCGATTATCAGCATGGGAACAGGCGTGTTAAGAGCAGCCAGAAATGCGATCGGTGAAGCGATGAGGGTGGGCAGTTTTACGGATGCAAAGAAAAAGATAAGTCCGACGATAGATGACAGAACTCCCGGATTCAGTACGATCTTTTTGGCGTCAAAAGAAGCATCGCCGCCGGCCATCGAATACTGGCCGAGAGACCACACCATGATATTGAATACCGCAAGGTATCCGGCACCGTAGAATACGCCTTCGCTTCCAAGAAGCGCTTCCAATAAGGGAAGAGCCATAAATCCGCAGTTTGAAAAGCAAACGGCGAATCTGTGTACGCTTCTTACGGCTTTATCTTTGTCATGTATCAGTATGAATCCGACAAGATAGCAAAGAGCATGGGAAATGATACTGCCAAGTATCGAGAGTAACAGGTTTTTGAGCATTGAAGGATCGTAATCTCTTTGAAATGCATTGATGATGACACAAGGGGTTACAAAATAGAGCATAATGTCATTTATGCATTTTACACCGTCCCTGGTTATCAGCTTGATCTTTCCGCCAAAAAACCCGAGAGCTATCAATATGAACAATACGGCAACCTGCGTGCCTACTACTATAAAGCTTTCTAACATCCCTTAGAAATCGTAAATTTACGAAGTAAATTTGCGACATCAACGCAAAGTACCAATTGCGTTGATGCGCATAGCGTTTCGCCGTTGCTTTGGTATTTTCAAAGCAACGGATACAATAGGTATCACAAATATATATAGCATCATAGCACCTTCTTTTTCAATAAAATATATATTTCCGACACAAAAATTGGTATAATAACTCTGTTATGAAGAAAATCCGTGAAAGAGTCTTTAACATCATACAGATAGGCAAGCGGACCGATCTTCCGAGCACGGCTTTCGATATATTTATCGTGGTCGTGATCTTTGTTAACCTTTTTGGGACGATCTTTTCCACGTTCGATGAATCAAAACCCTATATGGGAATTATTGATGTGATCGAACTTGTGACAGTCATAATATTTACCGTTGAGTATGTTTTAAGGATTTGGACATCCGATTTTCTGTATCCGAATCGCAGTCGCGCATCCGCGGCATTTAAATTCGTATTTTCTTTTTACGGGATAATCGATCTTCTTACATTTTTTCCGTATTATCTTCCGTTCGTATTCCCCGCCGGTGCGGTCGCATTCAGGATGTTAAGAGTCATCCGTATTTTCAGGCTCTTTAAGATAAATGCGCAGTATGATGCGTTTAACGTCATCACCGATGTCATCAAGGAAAAGAAAAATCAGCTCCTTTCCTCGATGTCACTCATTCTGATACTTACCGTGGCGTCTTCGCTTTGCATGTACAGTCTTGAAAATGAGGCTCAGCCCGATCAGTTCAAAAACGCCTTTTCGGGAATATGGTGGTCGGTTTCAACGCTTTTGACCGTCGGATACGGTGATATATATCCCGTCACTATAGGCGGCAAGATAATGGCGATAATCATCTCTTTCCTGGGTGTCGGAATGGTCGCCATCCCTACGGGTATCATTTCCGCGGGATTCGTGGAGCAGTATACGAGACTTAAAAGGATCGAATCCTACGGAGAAGAAAACGAACTTAAATATGTCACTTCGGAATTAAAACACGGTCATTCCTGGATCGGCAAAAAGGTCAGCGACATCGTATTTCCGCCCGACCTTCTGATAGTCATGATAATAAGAGGCAAGGAAACGCTGATCGCCAAGGGAGATACAGTGCTTGCCGAGAAGGATATACTGATATTCGGTGCCAAACATTACAAAAACAGCGACAAGATCGAACTTAGAGAAGTTGATGTCAGAGGGGAGAATCCCTGGATCGGTAAAAAGGTTGAA
>CACYCC010000106.1 GCA_902772805.1 uncultured Lachnospiraceae bacterium
GCGGTGTGGTGCTATAATGCGTAACGTTGATGTTTTGTGGAAATTGATCGCGGAATGGAGATTATATGGTAGAAAAGAGAGAAAACATAAGAAACGTTGCGATAATAGCCCATGTCGACCACGGTAAGACAACTCTTGTCGATGTGCTGTTAAGACAGAGCGGTGTTTTCAGAGACAATCAGGAAGTGCAGGAGCGAGTAATGGACTCCAACGATATCGAGCGTGAGCGCGGTATCACGATACTTTCCAAGAATACCGCAGTAACATATAAGGGAACAAAGATAAATATCGTTGATACCCCCGGCCATGCCGACTTCGGTGGCGAAGTTGAGCGTGTGCTTAAGATGGTCAACGGTGTAATACTGGTGGTGGATGCCTTTGAAGGTCCCATGCCCCAGACCAAATTCGTGTTAAGAAAAGCACTTGAACTCAAACTTCCCGTAGTGGTATGCGTCAACAAGATCGACCGTCCCGAGGCCCGTCCCAAGGAAGTTACCGATGAGGTGCTTGAACTTCTGATGGATCTTGATGCATCCGATGAACTTCTGGACTGCCCGTTTGTATTTGCATCGGCAAAGACCGGTACCGCATCACTTGATCCCGACAAGGAAGGTACCGACATGGCACCTTTGTTTGATACGATACTTGATTACATTCCCGCTCCCACGGGCGATCCCGAGGCAGGTACACAGCTTCTTATAAGTACTATAGATTACAACGAATATGTAGGCCGTATCGGTGTCGGAAAAGTCGATAACGGAAGCGTTTCCGTCAACCAGGAAGTGGTGATAGTCAACCATCACGAACCCGATAAACTTAAAAAGGTAAAGATCTCGAAACTCTATGAATATGACGGACTTAACAAGGTTGAGGTAAAGACTGCCGGTATCGGTTCCATAGTTGCGATTTCCGGTATAGCGGACATCCATATCGGAGATACGCTCTGTTCGGTGGACGATCCCAAGCCCATACCTTTCCAGAAGATCTCGGAGCCCACGATCGCCATGCATTTCGTGGTAAACGATTCGCCTCTTGCAGGCCAGGAAGGCAAATACGTAACCTCCCGTCACTTAAGAGACAGACTCTTCAGAGAACTTAACACCGACGTATCGTTAAAGGTCGAAGAGACCGATTCTACCGATGCATTCAAGGTTATGGGACGAGGCGAGCTCCATCTGTCAGTTCTTATCGAAAAGATGCGTCGTGAAGGATACGAGTTTGCGGTCAGCAAGGCTGAGGTTCTGTACAAAGAAGACGAAAAAGGCCATAAGCTCGAGCCCATGGAACTTGCCTATGTGGATGTTCCCGATGAGTATTCGGGCGTGATAATAGAGAAATTAAGCCAGCGTAAGGGTGAACTCAAGGAAATGAAACAGTCTAACGGCGGTTACACCAGACTCATTTTCTCGATCCCTTCAAGAGGACTTATCGGATACAGAGGTGATTTCATGACGGATACCAAGGGTAACGGTATCATGAACACCGTGTTTGACGGTTACGGTCCTTATAAGGGAGATATCGCTTACAGAAGCCAGGGTTCCCTTATCGCCTTTGAAAGCGGCGAATCCGTAACTTACGGACTGTTCAACGCCCAGGAGAGAGGCCTTCTCTTTATCGGACCCGGCGAAAAGGTTTATGCGGGAATGGTAATAGGCCAGACCGGTAAGAGCGAGGACATTGAAGTCAATGTCTGCAAAAGAAAACAGCTTACCAACACGCGTTCTTCGGCTGCCGATGAAGCTTTAAGACTCGTTCCGCCCAAGATCTTAAGCCTTGAGCAGGCACTTGATTTTATCGATACCGATGAGCTTTTGGAAGTAACCCCCAAGTCTTTGAGGATCCGTAAAAAGATACTCGATCCCACGCTTCGTAAGCGCGCGGCTTTCAAGAAATAAGGAAAGACCGGGTATCGGGCAACAACGCGGAAGTGTCCGCGACAGACGGACAAGTGTACGAATTTGCGGATTTTAGGCACTTTTTGGGACTTCGGTGTTGACAGTGATATTTCGGAATGATACTATTCAGACAAGTTAATAAATAACGGTAGAGGTCGCGTTGATCATTAGTAGATCTTTTGATGTGTCGGGCACAGATGAAGAAGATCGAAAGGGTGATACGCCGAAGGAGCGATTCCGCCGGGGATCGGATCCTGGGCATACGATCAATAGTCGTATGACTGTCATCCGGAAACGGATGGGGAGCTATCAGAGTTTCTTTTGAAGATGACCGACCGTATTTTGATATGGTCGGTTTTTTAATCCTTGATCGCGAAGATGACTCTGAAGAACATTTTCTTTTTGAAAGGAGTTTATAAAAATGAGCAATCCAATTTTCACAGGCGCGGCAGTAGCACTTGTAACACCCATGAAACCCGACGGTTCGGTAAACTACGAGAAACTTGACGAACTGATCGAATTCCAGATCGCCGGACAGACCGATGCGATCGTAGCGTGCGGAACCACAGGCGAAGCTTCCACACTTTCTCACGAAGAACACTTAAATGTCATCAGACATACCGTAAATAAGGTAGCGGGAAGAGTACCCGTTATCGCAGGAACCGGTTCAAACAGTACAGAAACAGCCATCTATCTTTCGGTTGAAGCCGAAAAAGCAGGCGCGGATGCACTTTTACTGGTAACCCCTTACTACAACAAAGCAACCCAGAAGGGACTTATCGAGCATTTCGTTAAGACCGCCGAAGCTGTTAAGATCCCCGTGATCCTTTATAACGTTCCTTCAAGAACAGGCTGTAACATTCAGCCCGCTACGGTTAAGGCGATCGCCGAAAAGGCGCCCAACGTTGTTGCTATCAAGGAAGCATGCGGAGATATCTCACAGATCGCGCTTTTGGCATCCATAATGCCCGAGGATTTTGCGATCTATTCGGGAAATGACGATCAGATCGTGCCTATTCTTTCACTCGGCGGACTCGGTGTTATCTCGGTACTTTCAAACATCGCACCCAGGCAGACTCATGATATCGTGGCATCTTTCCTGGAAGGCGATGTCAAGAAGAGCCGCAAATTACAGCTTGAAGCCATTGACGTTATCAAGAGTCTGTTCTGCGAAGTTAACCCCATTCCCGTTAAGACGGCACTCGATCTTATGGGCATGAATGCGGGACCGTTAAGGCTTCCTCTTACCGAAATGGATGAGACAAATGTTGCAAGACTTAAGAAGTCTCTGATAAACTATGGTTTGGAAGTATCTTCCAATCAGGTTATTAAGTTCAACGATCTTACAAACGATTAAGATTACAGTGCGGCAGGCGAAAGGTATCGCTTACGGCACGGAACGGAGGAGATATGACAGATATCATAATGCACGGCTGTAACGGACGTATGGGCCAGATGATCACCAATATCGTAAAAGAAGACGATGACGCATATATAGTTGCGGGTATAGATATAGCGGACAGTATCAAGACAAATCCGTATCCTGTTTATACCGATATCGATCTTTGCGACAAAGATGCCGATGTCGTGATCGACTTTTCATCGGTGGCCGCAATAGATAATCTTTTGGATTATTGTGAAGGACGTAAGCTTCCGCTTGTTTTGTGCTCAACAGGTCTTTCGGACGAGCATCTTAACAGAGTTGCGGAGTTGTCACAAAAGATCGCGATCCTTAAAAGCCCCAATATGTCACTGGGTATCAATGTTTTGTTAAAGGCTCTCAAGGAAGTTTCAAAGACGCTCGTTCCCGAAGGTTTTGATGTTGAGATAGTGGAACAGCATCACAGAACAAAAGTGGACGCTCCCTCGGGAACCGCACTTGCCCTTGCAGATGCTATAAATGAAGAATTTGATGATGCTTTTGAATATATATACGACCGTACGGGATTCCGCAGAAAACGCGGTGATCGCGAGATCGGTATCAGCAGCGTAAGAGGCGGCAGCATAGTGGGAGACCATCAGGTCATCTTTGCGGGACTTGACGAAGTCATCACGATACAGCATACCGCATATTCAAGAGCGATTTTTGCAAAAGGCGCGGTTGCGGCAGCCAAGTTCTTGAAGGGCAAAGGCCCCGGCCTTTACAACATGAGCGACGTTATCGGCTGATTTTATAACGGCAGAAGACAAAAAAAGGAAGAACCTCAGGTTCTTCCTTTTTGATATCCGTTGATATCCCCTCATTTAAATCAAAAACCGTATTGCTAATTCAAAATATTGCTGATGATCGGAAAGATGCCAGACATCTTCTGATTTATTACTATATTAAGAAAAGGCACATCGTGTTGCTGATTTGACCGCGTAATTATTTGATAACAGTTACGTTAACGGCCTGAGGTCCCTTTGCTCCGTCGGTTACTTCGAACTCAACAGCAGCGCCTTCTTCAAGAGACTTGAAGCCTTCTGCGTTGATTCCGGAGAAGTGAACGAAAACATCGTTGCCGGATTCGTCAGAAATGAATCCGTAACCTTTCTGGTTGTTGAACCACTTAACAGTACCTTTGTTCATTCTAAATACCTCCAATAATACTCATCGCAATCCGCGATAATCAAAGATTAGCACATGACTTTAAAAAAGTAAAGCGATAAAACGTATATTTTTCAAACAATTTTCGATATTATCGCTCTTTTCTCAAAAATCTAAACATGCTTTTGACCTGGACCGGCCGGGATGTAATCACCTCGACTGTCTTGACAGGTGACTTGTGCGCATGCTATTCTAAAGAAACATCAGCAAATATAATAAATATCAGCAAATATAACAAATCCCGGCTTTGAGGCGCATGGCCACGAACACAGGCGCATGTCTATTATCATAAGCCAAGCTTTAAGGCGTGGGATCATTAACATACAGGGGGAA
>CACYCC010000107.1 GCA_902772805.1 uncultured Lachnospiraceae bacterium
ACCGCTGCGCAGGCGCCGGGGATCCCGAGTACTTTAATCCCGTTTTCGGCAGCGGCCTTAATAAGCACAAATCCGGGGTCGTTTACGCACGGTGTGCCCGCATCGGATACAACGGCAATGCTCTTGTTTTCTTTTAGCATCTCAATAAGCCTGTCCACGCCCTTAAACTCATTGAATTTGTGGTTTGAGGTCATGGGGGTATCAATCTCAAACCGGCTTAACAGTTTAAGAGTGTTCCGTGTATCCTCGGCTGCGATAAGATCGACGCTTTTAAGCGTTTCCACAGCTCTTTGTGTCATATCGTTTAAGTTTCCTATCGGTGTTGCCACCACGTAAAGCGTTCCTGCCATTTCAATCTCCGTTTTGCGACCGGCGTTGATCGTGCTTTTTCATACTATCTTTTTTGAATATTAAGCGTATATTAATTTCTTTTTGCCGAACATATTGTATTCTGTGAAAGAAATGTAATGTGTTTCGGCGCGGTTTCATGGTAAAATAGTATGAAAATAATAAGCGATCTCATACTGTTACGAAAAGTATAACACAAAAACACAAGGGGGTATAAATGTAATGGCAAACATGAACATGCGCTTTCCCGGGGGACGCCCCAAGACACTTACATTAAGTTACGACGATGGTGTTGAACAGGACATTAAACTTATCGAAATAGCAAGGAAGTACGGTCTTAAGGGAACGTTTAATTTAAACAGCGGATGTTACCCTCCCGAGGATGTTACTTATGAACCGGGAACCATCCACCGCAGGATGCCCAAAAGCAAAGTCACCGAAGTGTACAAAGACTGCGGATGGGAGATCGCCGCACACGGCTATACACATCCTTCACTTGTGGGACTTCCCGCAAACATCTGCATAAAAGAGATACTCCGCGACCGAAAAGAGCTCGAGGAGCAGTTCGGTACGATAGTACGCGGATTCGCATATCCCTACGGAGCATATGACGACGCAAGCGCGGATGCGCTCAAAAGCTGCGGTATCTGTTATGCAAGAACGGTTGAAGCGACACATGACTACCATCTTCCCAAAGACTGGCTGAGGCTTCCCGCAACATGCCATCACAACGATCCCAAACTCATGGAACTTACACGTAAATTCGTGGAAGTAGACGGCTGGTGGGATCCCATGTTCTTTTACCTTTGGGGTCACAGTTATGAGTTTGAGGCATGCAACAACTGGGAAGTGATCGAAGAATTTGCACGTCTTGCGGGCGGCAGAGATGATATCTGGTATGCCACCAATATTGAGATATACGATTACTGTCATGCATTTTCGCAGCTTATCTTCAACACCGACATGACGATGTGTACCAATCCGACTGCCGTCGATATCTGGTTTGCCTACGGCGATAAAGATGTATTCGTACCGGCGGGAAAGACAGTTGATTTCTGACGAGGCCGGAAAACTCTCGCGGATCGGCACATAGCAAAAGGAGGACATTTCAGTGAAAATACTTGTAACCGGAGGAGCCGGATTTATAGGCTCACATACTGTTGTTGAACTTCAAAATTCAGGCTACGATGTGGTCGTGGTCGACAATCTTTCAAATTCCAGCAGCGAATCTTTAAAGAGAGTCGAAAAGATCACCGGAAAAGCGGTTCCTTTTTACAAAGCGGATATTCTCGACGAAGCCGCCATCAACGATATACTTGCAAAAGAAAACGTTGAAGCCTGCATACACTTTGCGGGACTGAAAGCAGTGGGCGAATCGGTTGAAAAGCCCTGGGAATATTACGAGAATAACATTGCGGGAACACTCACACTTGTAAAGTGTTTAAAAGAACACGGAGTTAAAAATATAATCTTTTCATCATCGGCGACCGTATACGGCGATCCCGCATTTGTGCCGATCACGGAAGAATGCCCCAAGGGTGTGTGCACTAACCCCTACGGCTGGACAAAGTCGATGCTTGAGCAGATATTATCCGATATTCAGAAGGCCGATCCCGAATGGAACGTTATCCTGTTAAGATACTTTAACCCCATCGGTGCTCACAAGAGCGGTACGATCGGCGAAAACCCCAACGGCATTCCCAACAACTTAATGCCTTATATAACTCAGGTTGCTGTAGGAAAGCGCGAGAAATTAACGATATTCGGAGACGATTACGACACTCCCGACGGAACCGGAGTGCGCGATTACATTCACGTTGTGGACCTCGCAAGGGGACATGTTAAGGCTCTTGACAAGATCAAACAAAGAGCGGGCCTTAAGATCTACAACTTAGGTACCGGTAAGGGCTACAGTGTACTTGATATAGTCAAGAATTTCGAGGAAGCAACGGGCGTGAGAGTG
>CACYCC010000108.1 GCA_902772805.1 uncultured Lachnospiraceae bacterium
CTTACAGAGAACAGTTTGATGTCGTAACTTCGAGAGCGGTCGCTTCTTTTAACGTTTTGTGCGAGTACTGCATACCTTTCGTGAGAAAGGGAGGTTTCTTTTTCCCTTATAAGGCGGAAAAGACCGAAGAAGAAATAAAAGCGGGCGAGACAGCCTGCAATATGCTGGGCGGAAAGATAAGGGATGTTATATATTTTAGCCCTGCAGGTACGGATCAGCAAAGGTCCGTCATAATAGTGGCAAAAGAAAATCTTACGGATGAGCGTTATCCCAGAAAAGCGGGAAAGATAACCAAAAATCCGTTATAGATCAAATGGAGTTTGTTTTATGTCAGAAGATCGTTCCAAAGATATTGTAATGGACTTAAGGAAGTCTTTTCTGGAAGAAAAGAAAAGTCTTCAGGATCAGATCGTTGAAGCCGAGACTCAGATCAGGCAGTGTAAGGATTTTATAGAGTCTTTGTCAAAACGGGATGATTGTGATTACAATGTTTTTTCACCACGTTCGGCTTCAAGGGTTTACAAAGACCAGGTCGATGAAAAGAAGAAACAGATCGAGACACTTGAGGGAAGTGTAAGAGAGTTATATAAGAAGCTTTCAAACGTTACCAAAAAACTTGATTCTCTCGGAGAGTTAAAGCCCGGTGATCTCATTGTTTCCAAAGAAGAAGAGAGGGAATCTTCTCTTTCCAACAAAGCCAAATATTTAAAACTTCAGGAATATGACAGACAGCGTATCGCCGCGGATCTTCATGACGGAGTGCTGCAGAATCTTTCGCTGGTAATGCATAATCTGGAGTTGTCATCCAAGTTTATAGATTACGATCCCATCAGGGCAAAACTTGAGATCGAATCAAACAGAAAGCTTGTCAAAGAGATAATCGATGAGATCAGGGGAACTATCTTTGATCTCAGGCCTATGCAGTTTGATGATTTCGGATTTAAAAGAACACTCGAAAATCAGATCGCAAATTACAAAACCCGCACGTCGATGGAAATTAACGCTTCGATCGATGAGTTGAGCGGGCTTGACAATATTTATCTGATAACAGTTTTCAGAGTTACCCAGGAACTTATGGTCAATGCCATCAAGCATTCGGAGGGTACCGCGGTCGATATCACGATACGTCGTGAAGGAAGTGAGATCGTTGTGATCGTATCCGACAACGGAAAGGGAATGAATATCAGAGAAGAAGATCTCGAAAATCATTTCGGATTAAAGATATTAAAAGAGAGAGTTTCTGTTATAGGCGGAACCGTAAGCTTTTCAAATTCCGCAAACGGAACCGTTGCAACAGTAAAAATACCGATCGCTTTAAAGGAAATGTGAAAGGATCAAGGGGTTAGGGTATGAGCATCAAAGTAATGCTGGTCGATGACCACAAGATGTTAAGAGAAGGTATCAAACAGCTTCTTGAATTTGACAATGAGATAACCGTTGTAAGTCAGGCTTCGACCGGTGCGGAGTGTATCAAGGCAATAAGCGAAACCAAGCCGGATATCGTTCTTTTGGATATCAATCTTCCCGACAAATCGGGTATACGTGTTTTACGTGAGATCAAAAAGAAAAGCAAAAAGATCAAAGTCATGATGCTGACGGTACACAATGAAACCGAGTATCTGATGGATGCCATGGATAACGGAGCAAACGGATACGTGTTAAAAGATTCCGGAATGGATGAACTTATCCGTGCGATCAAGACGGTGTATAAGGGAGAGAGATATATCGAACCGAGTCTTATACCCGCGCTCAACGCAAGGCTTGTCCAGATGGAAACCGAATCCGATATGGTAAAGAATCTTACCAAGCGCGAACGACAGATCCTGGCCTGCCTTGTTGAAGGCAAAAGCAATTCCGATATCGGGTATCTGTTTGATATAAGCGAGCAGACCGTTAAAAACCATGTAACCGCGCTGTTTAAAAAGATCGGGGTTAAGGATCGCACGCAGGCGGCTGTATTTGCGATCAGAAACGGAATAGTGTGATTGTTCCACGTGAAACATTTTCTTTTGCGTGAGGGCAACCCCAAAATATGTTTCACGTGAAACATGACACCCCCAAGATATAGATTTTTTTCACGTGAAACATCATAATTATCGACTCGTGAAACATATAATTACTCTTAACAACGCACAATAATAGTGATATAGTTGTTTTTGTATCGTACATTAAAGGAATTTTTATATGGGAAAGATCATAGCAATAGCAAATCAGAAAGGCGGAGTCGGCAAAACGACGACAGCCATAAATCTCTCGGCGGCACTTGCCGAAAGGGGCAAAAAGGTTCTTGTTATCGATTCAGATCCTCAGGGTAACACTACCAGCGGACTCGGGATCGAGAAAAACGAACTGGAAAACTCAATATATGAATTACTGCTCGGTGACAGAAGCGTTGAAGAATGCATTATCAAAACAGATTTTCCCAAATTAAGCGTTCTTCCTTCAAACGTCAATCTCGCCGCAGTGGAAGTTGAACTTATCGATACTCCCAAAAAGGAGTTTATCTTAAGAAACGAAATAGACTGGGTAAGGGATAAATATGATTTTATAATCATCGACTGTCCTCCTTCACTCAGCCTCCTTACAATAAATGCACTTACTACGGCCGATTCGGTACTGGTGCCCATACAATGTGAATATTATGCATTGGAAGGATTGAGCCAGCTGATCTATACGGTGAATCTTGTTAAAGAAAGACTCAATCCGGAACTTGATATGGAGGGTGTTGTTTTTACAATGTACGACTCCCGTACAAATCTTTCCGAAGATGTGGTCAATAACGTAAAAAGTGTATTAAAGCAGCACATTTTTGAAACCATTATTCCCCGAAACATCAGACTTGCCGAGGCACCCAGCCGCGGACTTCCGATCACTTCATATGATGCAAGGTCGGCAGGAGCGGAGGCTTATATAAACCTGGCCAAGGAACTGATAAAGAAGAATCGATAAAAGAGAGGAACAGGTATGGCAGCAAAAGGAAGAGGACTCGGAAAAGGACTTGATTCTCTGATACCGGTAAGTATCGGCGAAGATAAGATCATCAAGGATATCATCAAAAAAGAAGGCGGTTCGGAAACCATAGTTGATATCAATAAAGTTACTCCGAATCATGACCAGCCCCGTAAGAATTTCGATAAAGAGTTACTCGACAGACTGGCAGATTCCATCAAAATGTACGGGATCGTTGAGCCAATCCTTGTTCAGGACAAGAAAGATCATTTTGAGATCATCGCCGGTGAACGCAGATGGCGTGCAGCCAAGATCGCGGGATTAAAAGAGGTTCCCGTTCTCATAAGAGATTACGATGAGCAGACAAAAGCTGAGATCGCTCTTCTTGAAAACCTTCAAAGAGAAGACCTTAATGCAATAGAAGAGGCAATGGGTTATCAGTCTCTTATGACACGCTATTCTCTTACACAGGAAGAAGTCGCCAAGAGAATGTCTAAGGACAGAACGACCATTACAAACTCTTTAAGATTGTTAAAACTCGGCAAAGCCGTTCAGAAAATGGTGATAAACAAGGAATTGTCAGGCGGACACGCAAGAGCCCTGATCGGTATTTCCGATGAAAAGAAACAGCTTGCTCTTGCCGAGAGAGTCGTTAAAGAGAAACTGTCCGTTCGTGAGATCGAAAAGCTTGTAAAAGAAGGCGAAAAGCCGGTTAAACCCGAAAAGAAGCTTTCCAACGAAATGGAGATCTTCTATAAAGACATCGCCGAAAAGATGAAAAGAAAACTCGGCACAAAGGTAACCGTCAAAGGACAGGAAGACGGATCCGGTAAGATTGAGATCGAATTCTATTCAAATGATGACTTAGACAGGATAAAAGCGATCTTATCCAAATAAACATTTCAGGAGAGCGGTATGGAAAGCAAATTTCTTTCAAATATGGGACTGGGTTCGCTTGATACAGGGCTTGTTCTTTTTATCGCAGTCATCGTTTTATTGATCATGACTGTGGTTACGGTCATTTTAGCCTTAAAACTCAACAATCTTCAGAAAAGATATGAGAAGTTCTGCGCAGGCAAAAACGCCAAGAGTCTTGAGCAGGAAATCGGGCAAATGTTTGAGGACAATAAAAATATCAGAGAACTTACCGATAAAAATAAGAGAGATATCAGAGTCATTTATCATACTCTTGAATCAACATTTAAAAAAGCAGGCCTCGTAAAGTACGATGCTTTCCCGCAGATGGGCGGAAAGTTAAGCTTTTCGCTTGCACTTTTAAATGAAAAAGACAACGGATTTATCATCAATTCCGTACACGGAACGGATGGATGTTATACATATTCCAAGGAAATTGTCGGGGGGCAATGCGATATCGCACTTGGTAAAGAGGAGCAGGAGGCTTTGTCAAAAGCACTGTTAAAGGGATAAACTATTGAGATTATGTAAAATTTCGGATATTGTCGGTTACGAGAAACTCGCCAGAGCCGTAATGACACCCGATTATACTGAACTGTTGGCTGTTGGAACCGTTCTGAAACCGGAATATGTTTCAAAGCTCGAACAACTCGGCATTACTGAGGTATTGATCGAAGATACCAAGTTAAGACCCGAGGAAGTTCAGATACTTCGGGAAGATGTCGAGGATCTTTTCAAGGAAAAGGTGCGTTCCGTACTTGAAAGACACGTATATTCCGACAATTCAGAACTGAAAGAATTAAGTGAGACTGCTGACAGTATCATTTCCAGCATTTTGGAAAACGAGGATATTGTTGAGCAGATATTTGACATTCGCGAAAGAAGTGCCGATATTTACGAGCATTCCATCAGCGTGTGTTCTCTTACGATACTTATCGGCGCAAAGCTTAAGTTAAGCCGTGAAGAACTTCACGATCTCGGTGTTGCCGCCATATTCCACGATATCGGATTGAGATATCTGAATTTCGATTACACCAATATCGAGATCGAGGAGCTTGACGACAAACAAAAGCTTGAATACAAAAAACATCCGGCATATGCTTTTTCAAGTCTTGAAAAAGAAAACTGGATATCCAAACGGGCCAAACTGATGATACTTCAGCATCATGAAAGAATGGACGGATCGGGATATCCCATGCACGCCAAAAATCCGGATATCACGACACAGATATTGCAGGTTACGGATGCTTTTGATGAAATGATTTGCGGTATCGGCTGCCGACGCAATAAAGTTTATGAGGCTGTTGAATATTTAAAGATCACCAAGGGAAGCAAGTTTTCCAACAAGATAGTCGATCTTATGCTTGATTTCACGGCAGTCTATCCTGCGGGAAGTCTGGTAAGTTTAAACACCGGAGAAATAGCACTTGTTTTAAGGCAAAACAAGCAGTTCCCCGAAAGACCGATACTTAAAGTTGTCAAAGAAAAAGACGGTTCGGAAGTTTCCGACGATCGCGTTATAGATCTTTTGGAAGTAAGAACCGTTTATATTGAAAAAGTAATCATGTAGGGAGGATTCACCGTTATGATAGATATCAAATTTTTAAGAGAAAATCCCGATGCGGTCAAAGAAAACATCCGCAAGAAGTTCCAGGATGAAAAGATTGAGCTTGTTGATGAAGTCATCAAGTTAGACGAGGAAAGAAGAGCAACCCAGCAGGAAGCCGACGATCTCAAGGCATTAAGAAACAAGATCTCCAAAGAGATCGGTACATTGATGCAGCAGGGACGCAAGGAAGAGGCCGAGGAAAAGAAAAAAGAAGTTGCTCTTGATGCAGAGAAACTTGCCGCTTTGGATGAAAAACAGAAAGAACTTGAGGAAAAGACCACAAAGATAATGATGGTCATTCCCAATATCATCGACCCCACGGTTCCGATAGGAAAAGACGACAGCGAAAACGTTGAGATAAAGAGATACGGCGATCCCGTAGTTCCCGATTTTGAGATTCCCTATCATACCGAGATCATGGAAAAGTTCAACGGTATAGATATCGATGCGGCAGGAAAGGTTGCCGGAAACGGATTTTATTATCTGATGGGCGATATTGCCAGACTTCATTCGGCAGTGATCGCTTATGCACGTGATTTCATGATCGACAGAGGATTTACATATTGTGTTCCTCCTTTCATGATCCGTTCCAACGTAGTTACCGGCGTTATGAGCTTTGCAGAGATGGATGCCATGATGTATAAGATTGAAGGCGAAGATCTTTATCTTATCGGCACCAGCGAACATTCGATGATCGGTAAATTCATTGATACCATTACTCCCGAAGAACAGTTACCTCTTACTCTTACCAGCTATTCACCTTGTTTCAGAAAAGAAAAAGGTGCTCACGGTATCGAAGAGCGTGGTGTATACAGGATACATCAGTTTGAAAAGCAGGAAATGATCGTTGTCTGCAAACCTGAAGAATCAAAAGAGTGGTTTGACAAATTATGGCAGAATACCGTAGATCTCTTCAGATCGATGGATATTCCGGTTCGTACGATCGAATGCTGTTCGGGCGATCTTGCCGATCTTAAGGTTAAGTCTTACGATGTGGAAGCATGGTCACCCAGACAAAAGAAGTATTTCGAAGTCGGTTCCTGTTCGAACCTCGGAGATGCGCAGGCAAGAAGATTAAAGATAAGAGTTAAAGATAAAGACGGAAACAAGTACTTTGCTCATACTCTTAACAATACGGTAGTTGCTCCGCCCAGAATGCTGATCGCATTTTTGGAAAATCACTTACAGGCAGACGGAAGCGTTACGATCCCTGAAGTATTAAGACCTTATATGGGTGGAAAATCGGTTCTTGAATAAGGAAAACAGAAGTGCACAAATTTTTGAGGGCTGTAGGATTTACCGGCTTTAAAAGCAAGGAAATACTACAGCCGTTAATAAATGTTACAATCGATAATTCCAAGGAAAGAGTTTTCACCACATATGAAGATGACATTCTTTTGGCTGAATATTCAACATATTTCGGACCTGCCATGGGTGTTACCGTATGCGGAGAAATGGACAAAGAAGACAAGTTTCTTTTGCATGGGTGCTTTCCTTTCTTTAGGGCGGATACTATATCAACCACCGAACGCGTAACGGTTGAAAGACATGCCGCTTCTATTTCTTATGCCGGAATTTGTGAAGATGAAAGAGTTGGGATCACAATTATCTTTTATCTTGCCAATAAAATGCCCTATATCGTGCGTAAAAACACAAAAAGGCTTCCCGAAAGCGGAACAAAACTTTCATTGACAGGATTGTCTTTAGAAGGTACGATAATGATGCCGCTTTTCAAAGACCCCGATGAGGTCATGAAGGCCAAAGAGACCAAGAAAAACCGTGAAAAGCTTATGAAAGCGGCCAAAAAGGGCGATGAAAGCGCAATGGAATCCCTTACGTTGAGCGATATGGATATGTATTCGCAGATATCCAGGAAGATAAGGGATTACGATCTTTTTACGGTAGTGGATACATATTTTATGCCGTTTGGTGTAGAATGTGATATGTATTCGATACTTGGTGAGATCT
Organism: uncultured Lachnospiraceae bacterium; assembly: GCA_902772805.1. Classification (GTDB taxonomy): domain Bacteria; phylum Bacillota; class Clostridia; order Lachnospirales; family Lachnospiraceae; genus UBA1258. The sequence goes on from CACYCC010000108.1 coordinate 7,442, forward strand.
TAAGTTTCAGACTCGTTAAAAACATTGTTACCAATGAAGAGATATATCAGATGCTGCTGCTGTGCAACGAAATGCAGATAGCGATATGTATCAACAAAGAAGATCTTCTCGGTGAACCGGAGGTAGGCAGACGCTTCAAAGGTAACATATGGTTACAGGGTACGATAATATACCCCGATTGATACAATTGTCCACGTAGCTCAGCTGGATAGAGCGACCGCCTCCTAAGCGGTAGGTCGGAGGTTCGAATCCTCTCGCGGACGTTCGGGAGCCGA
>CACYCC010000109.1 GCA_902772805.1 uncultured Lachnospiraceae bacterium
ACCAAGCGAAAGCCCCCGGCGAGAACCGGGGGCCTTATCGTTATTCGATCTCAACATCTTCGGATATATCAAAGAATTCCGCGGATGCGATCTTTTCGGTTGAAAGATCCCACATAACATCCACATACTTCTCGCCATAATAGAACTTATAACGTATCTGTCTGTAATCGTTGTCTTCGGGATCGGTGTAATCAAAGTACACTTCCATCTTAACCTTGTCGGGTTTTGAATATCCGTAAAGTTCCTCGATCAGCTCACAGACCTTGGGTGCATCAGCTTTGCCTTTATTTTTGGCGTCCTTCTCGGTATAGCTTTTAAGTGTTGCAAAATGTTCATAACCGCGGACCGCAACAGCTCTTAAGGAAAGATCGTTCATGTTAAGGCAGACCACATAGTCGGTGCTGTTTGACGAACCGCCTTCCTGTTCCCAGTAGATAAAATACATATCATGAGAAGAACCGGCCGAAGGGTCAACAGCAGAGGGTTTAAATGCCTCAACGCTTGTGTTCCAGCCTGCAGCGGCGTCTTTGCCAAAAAGCTTGTCGATGGCGGCACGACCTATGCTTACAAGCTGATCTTCCGATACATCCGTAACATCCATATAAGGAGATGCGACATCATCATCGGCAGCATCGGCTGCAGCCTCCTGTTCCATCACATAGTCCTTCTTGGTCTGATAGTCGATATAGGAAAGCAGATCTTCATCACTCATTTCATCGGGGAAGTAAAGCTTGTTGTCCTCTTCGACATAGCATACGGACTTGCCGTCCCACTCCGCAAGAGTAGCGACCCTTTTTACGTTTTCTTCGGGGAATTCGCCTTCGGCGTTGTATTTTCTTTCAAGTTCCGCGGCTCTTAATATCTCGTCGTCGGTAAGCTTTCTGCTGTAAGAACCATTGATCGTGACACTTCTGTCATTTTCAAGATCATTGGCATACTCTTGGACCTCTTCCTGAGGCATTGCCTCCATACGGGCCTGAACGCTGTTGTAATAGTAGGCAAAAGCGCCTGCTCCGGTAGTCCCGAAGATCGCGATACTTATCAGTGCGGATAAAAGTCCCGCATATCTGAATCTGAAGTCACCGGCTCTTTTTCCGGCTTTGCAGTTATTGTATAACTCTCTTTTTAAATCATTTCCGATCTCAATATTTGAAAAGAGATCTTTATCAAAATCATTTCTATTCACAGACGATACCTCCATCATATTCCCTGCCGAGTCTTGTGAGTATCTCACGTGCTCTTTGCAGGCGTTTCTTGGCGGCTGCCTCTGATATGTTAAGGATGGCGGAGGTTTCTTTGACCGAATAGCCTTCCACATAATAGAGGATCACCACACTCTTTAATTTGACGTCTAAATTCCATATCAGTCTGAGCTTTTCTTGATCTTCATAGTTCATTCCGCGTGTGATTCCAATACTTTCTTCCACCTCTTCAAGAGGGATTCCGGCGTGTTTTTTATGGAACCTCAGGAATTCTTTGCATTTATTCTGTGAAACCTTGATGAGCCAGGCTTTTTCGTGTTCGTTGGAATGAAAGTGCGGGCGTTTGGTCATGTACGTCAAAAAAGTCTCCTGCAAAACATCCTTTGTGTCCTGTTCGTTTTTGAGGATCATAAAGCAGATCTTGTAGAGCAAATTGCTATAGTTTTCGATGACTCGCTCCAGGCTCTCATTCCTGTCCTGTAAATTCATTTGTTGTCCTCCTGATAGTGATTACAACAAGGTCTTCGCGAAGGGCCTTACACACTATACATGATTTAAAGATCAAAAAGGTGACATCGTCTGTGAAAAATTTTTCCAATCAATTATAACGCTTTTGGTTTCTTTTTTCAGATTTCTTTTGTGTTATAATGTTATGGAAAAACTGATATCTCCGCATTTGACGGGGCAACGGGCGTATGATCCGTAAGTGAGGTAAATATATGAAATTTCTTGGGAATCTTATTTGGATAATATTCGGAGGCTTTTTAAGTGCCCTCGGCTGGTGGATAGCAGGACTTCTGTGGTGCATAACCGTTGTTGGTATCCCGATCGGTGTGCAGTGTTTTAAACTTTCGGCAATCTCATTCACGCCCTTCGGACGTACGGTCGTATATGAAGGCGGGGCGGTTTCTTTTATCGTGAATGTGATATGGTTTCTGGTGTCGGGACTTGAACTTGCACTCGGAAACTTTCTTATCGGCGTATTTTTCTGCATAACGATCGTGGGTATTCCGTTCGGAAAGCAGTTTTTCAAGATCGCAAAGCTTGCGCTGGCACCGTTCGGCGCCAAAGTCGTGAAAGTGTGAGTCTCTATGAAGATCTTTGTTGCGGTATTTGCTGACAGACAGAGTCTTTCTGTGATAAAATGATCGCATAATCGATTATGCGTTGTATGAACAAAACAGACAGGTTTTCAAACAGCAGAACATTTTATGAAAATGAAGTGGCGCCCATGATCCATGGGCGCTTTCCTCAGTTTGAGGACCGTATTGCGGTCGGGATAGCCGGCGAAGGTTCGGACTGTTTCGGGTACGATGATCTCATTTCAAGAGATCATGACTTCGGTACGGGCGTATGTCTGTGGCTTACCGATGAAGATTACGATAAGATCGCAAATATGCTGTCGATCGCATATACGGAACTTGTAAACAGGCACGATGCGGGCCTTTCCGAACGTCTTATGCAAAGACGGGGTGTAATGCGGATACATGATTTCTATTCCGATATACTCGCCGTCGACTGCGATGTCAAAAACTGCGTGATGACGGACGATAAATGGCATTTACTCGATCATTCCTGCCTTGCGACCGCGGTAAACGGTGAAGTATTTAAGGAT
>CACYCC010000110.1 GCA_902772805.1 uncultured Lachnospiraceae bacterium
ATACGGTAGGGCGGTTGGGAAGGGCTTTTAGGTTAGCCCTTAACCTTGCGTCCGTTGCATAATCGAGGGCGCTTGGCGAGTCATCCAGTATCAGCACATTGTTGTTCTCGGCGACGGCTCTTGCGATCGTGATTCTTTGACGCTGACCGCCCGAAAGATTGGCACCCGCTTCACTGATCTCATAAGAAAGACCGCCCTCTTTCTTGTCTATTATTTCTTTTCCTTCGCTTACTCTTAATGCTTCCCACAACCGGTCGTCACCTGCATCGGGACATCCGAGTTTGAGATTATCCCTTACACTTCCCGAAAACAGCTGTGCCTTCTGAGGCACATACGAAACAGACTTTCTGAGTGAAGAAAGCGTGTAGGACTCAATGGGATTTTCGAATATCTTTATCGTGCCGCCTGTGCGGTCATAAAAGCGCATGATGAGATTTGCAAGGGTGGATTTACCCGAACCCGTACCGCCTATGATGCCGACGGTCTCACCTTTTTTGACATCAAATGTAAGTTCTTCGAGTGACTCCGCACCTGCTCCGGGGTATTTAAAACTCACGTTTTCAAAAGAAACAACATCTTCGGCCGAAGCGTATTCGCATGCGTCAAGCGTTCCGTCATCTTTGAGCGTTTCACCTTCATCAAGAGTGGCCGATATTCTTGAGGCGCTGGCAAGAGCTTTGTTGATCGTCACGAAGAGATTGGTAAGTTTGACAAGCTCCACTAAGATCTGTGACATGTAGTTTATAAGTGCCACAACAAGACCGTTCGTAAGCACTCCGCAGTTTACGAGATTTCCGCCCTGCCATATCACTGCCAGGAGTGCGAGATTAACGAGTATTAAAGTTGCGGGATTTAAGACTGCGGATATGGCTGCGGTCACTTTGTTCATCTTATAAAAGTCATCGTTGTCTGTCTTAAAATCCAACTCTTCGTCATCTGCGGCGTCAAAGGCCCTAATGACACGGGCACCCGAAAGGTTTTCACGTACATGAAGGGTCAGGCGGTCCAGTTTCTTTTGAATATTCTTGTATTTCGGAATGGTGGTAAAGGTTATGTATGCCACGACCGCAAAAAGTGCGGGGATAACAAGTGTAAAGATGATCGCGGCTTTTACATTGATGGTGAAAGCCATTATCATGGCACCGAAAACTATGAAAGGAGAGCGCATGAGAAGTCTTAAGACCATGTTTACACCGTTCTGGACGGAATTTATGTCATTGGTCATGCGGGTGATGAGAGATGACGCACCGGTCTTATCGATATTTTCATGCGAGAACGACATGATCTTTTTAAACAGGTCGCTTCTTACACCGCGCGAAAAGCCTATTGCGGCACGTGCGGCAAAATACTGGGCAATAAGCGAACAGGTAAGTCCTATCACTCCGAGCATTACGAGTATGATACCGTTATGATACACAACGGAACGGTCGCTTTTTTTGATGCCTTCGTCGATGATCGCGGTCATGACGAGCGGTACAAACAGTTCAAAAAGTGCTTCGAGCATTTTAAAAGTCGGAGCTATGACACACTCGAGTTTATAATTTTTAAGGTATTTAAGCAGTTTTTTCATGATTATAGGTCCTGTCGGGGTGTTACGAATAATTCTTTTAGAGTATACCCTATTTTGAGTTGTCGTGGTATCATTTGTTTTATCTTTACTATATTTGCGAAAAAATATATAATAATTCTGATTATCTCTCGCGATAAAATGTGAAGAACAGTGAGAAATTCGCGGGAACGGAACGGAGGATATCATGAAAAAACTTGAAGAATATGTAAGGAGCATACCCGATTTCCCCGAGGAGGGCATCATTTTCAGAGACATCACAAGTGTGCTTCAGGATGCAGACGGCTTAAGACTTGCCATCGATACCATGAAAGATCTTGTAAAAGACCTTGATTTTGATGTTGTGGCAGGTCCCGAATCAAGAGGATTCATATTCGGAACCCCTCTTGCATATCTTTACAACAAGCCTTTTGTACTCATTCGCAAAAAGGGAAAACTTCCCTGTGAGACCGTTTCCATGGAATACGATCTTGAGTATGGCACCGCAACGATAGAGATGCACAAGGATTCCATCAAGCCCGGTCAGAAAGTGCTTATAGTTGACGATCTTATCGCAACGGGCGGAACTACCGAAGCCATGATCAAGCTTGTCCAGTCGCTTGGCGGAGAAGTTGTCGGTGTTGTGGTACTTATGGAACTTGCAGGCCTTAAAGGAAGGGAACGCATCAAGGGCTATCCTCTTTATTCGGCCATAACCTACGAAGGTAAATAAAAAATGGCTTCCGACGAGTATGATATGAATTTCGTCATGGATGACGGACGAATTGAATCGATCGACGAATACCAAAGTCCCGAGAAACTCTACGAGGACCTTATTAGTCGTGTCAGAAAATATCATCCCTCGGACGATATTTCCATCATTTCGCGTGCTTACAGAGTGGCGGACGAAGCTCATCAGGGACAGGTCAGAAAGTCGGGTGAGCCCTATATCGTTCATCCGCTTTATGTTGCGATAATACTGGCGGATCTTGAACTTGACAAAGAAACGATAGTAGCAGGTATCCTTCACGATGTTGTTGAGGATACGATACTTACCAAGGACGAGATAGTGGCGCTATTCGGCGAAGAAGTAGGTCTTCTGGTAGACGGCGTTACGAAACTGCAGCATTTCACAATAGATGAATCGCATGTAAAAGAAGATGCCGACAAGGATAAGATCGAGATCCAGGCAGAGAATCTTCGTAAGATGTTTCTTGCGATGGCCAAGGATATAAGAGTCATCATGATAAAACTGGCCGACCGCCTTCACAACATGAGGACTCTGTCGCATATGCCACCCGAAAAACAGCAGCGTATCGCAAGGGAAACTCTCGACATTTATTCGCCGATAGCCGACAGGCTCGGTATTTCGCGTATAAAAGTCGAACTTGACGATCTGTCGCTTAAATATCTCCATCCCGATGTGTATGAAGATCTTACAAGGCAGATAGCCGTTCGTAAGACGGAGCGTGAGATCTATATCCGCAGCATCGTCGATGAAGTCAGCGAGCATATCAAAAATGCCGGAATAGTGGCCAAGATCGACGGAAGAGTCAAGCATTACTTCAGTATTTACAAAAAGATGATCAACCAGAACAAGTCAATAGACCAGATCTATGACCTGTTTGCTGTACGTATAATCGTGGATTCGGTAAGAGACTGTTATGCGGCTCTTGGTATCATACATGAGATATATAAGCCCATTCCCGGGCGTTTTAAAGATTATATCGCCATGCCCAAGCCCAACATGTATCAGTCGCTTCATACGACGCTCATCGGTTCATCAGGGCAGCCTTTCGAGATCCAGATAAGAACTTATGAGATGCACAGGGCAGCCGAATACGGTATCGCAGCCCACTGGAAATACAAGGAAGCGGCCGACGGGCGCAAGCCTCAGGTTCAGGAAGAAGAAAAACTTGCATGGCTTCGCCAGATACTTGAATGGCAGCGGGACATGTCCGACAATGCAGAGTTTTTAAATCTCCTTAAATCGGACCTTGACCTTTTCTCGGACAGCGTATACTGCTTTACTCCCACGGGTGATGTCAAAAACCTTCCGGCGGGATCCACGCCCATCGACTTTGCATATGCGATCCATTCCGCGGTCGGAAACCGTATGGTGGGCGCAAGAGTCAACGGACAGCTTGTCAATATCGATTATGTCATCAATAACGGTGACCGTATCGAGATCATCACAAGCCAGAACTCCAAGGGACCGAGCAGGGACTGGCTTAACATCGTTAAGTCGACTCAGGCAAGAAACAAGATCTCTCAGTGGTTCAAGCAGGAGTTAAAAGAAGAAAACATTGCAAGGGGCAAGGAACTCATACTTGATTTCTGTAAGTCCCGCGGCATTAATCCTGCGGATATAAGCAAGCAGGAATACAAAGATGCGATCATGCGCAAATACGGATTCCACGACTGGGATTCCGTTTATGCAGCCATCGGTCACGGCGCCATCAAGGAAGGCCAGATAGTCAACAAACTCGTTGAGTTAAGAGACGCCGAGCACAAAAAGAACATAACCGATGAAGAAGTATTAAAAGAGATCACCGACAATATCAAAAAGCCCGCCAAGATGCGTGCAAGCGGTACGGGTATCAAGGTTAAGGGTACCGATGATATCGCGGTAAGATTTTCAAAGTGCTGTTCGCCTGTTCCGGGTGACGAGATCGTGGGATTCGTAACACGCGGAAGAGGTATCTCCATACACAGAAGCGACTGTGTCAACTTAGCTTCAATGTGCGAACATGACAGAGGCAGGATAATCGAGGCCGAATGGCAGACCGAAGATGAGATCTCCGGCAAATATCCGGCTGAGATCATGATCTATGCAAGCGACAGAAACGGATTGCTGGTCGATATTTCCAGGATCCTCACCGAAAACAACATAAGGATCATTTCACTCAACACCAGGACCAACAAACAGGGAATGGTAACCATGAACACGGCTTTTGAGATATCTTCAAGAGAAGAGTTAAGCCGCGTTGTCGAAAAGATCCGTGCCGTCCCCAATGTGGTGGATATCGAAAGGACAAAGGGTTAAATATGGGAGAGATAAAGATCGGAAAGATCGCACTTGGTATGTACGGTACCAACTGCTATTTTGTATATGATGCGGATACTCTTGACACCGTCGTTATTGATCCGGCGGATTCGGGAGAGTATCTTTACGATTCACTTACGGGTAAAGGCTTTAAGATAAAGGCCATATTGCTCACTCACGGACATTTTGACCATATCTACGGTGTGAGAGGGCTTAAAAACAAGGCCGAATGCAAGGTTTATGCATTTGAAGCCGAAAGGGATCTTTTGATGGATCCACATCTTAACGTTTCGGAATCGGTAGGCCGTATTGCCACCGTTGAACCCGATATATTGCTTCGTGACAAGGAGGAATTTGAGGCAGCGGGGATAAAGTTCACCGCGATCCTCACACCCGGTCATACTGCGGGAAGCGGCTGCTTTTATATAAAGGACGCAGGCTTTCTTATCGCGGGAGATACGCTTTTTGCGGGCAGTGTCGGCAGAAGCGACCTTCCTACCGGAAACGGAAGACAGCTCATCGAATCCGTAGAGGAGAAGCTTTTTGTACTTCCCGGTGACACCAAGGTTTATCCCGGTCACGGTGAGTCCACTACGATAGCTTTTGAAAAAGAAAACAATCCGTTTTTCTGAAAATGCGCCCGGCGCAGGCATTTTATAAGAAAAATGCCATTCAGACGGTATTCAGAGGTTTTTGAATGATAAAAGTTTTGATAAACGGACAGGGGTTTGAATATGACATTCATTCCCTTGTGAAAGCCTTTTATCCCGGGGAAGACGTGATTGTTTCTGAAGATATCAAAGATCCCAAGTTCACGGTTTTCTTTTCCGGGAATCAGTTTGCCTTTACATCGGCTGACGGCGGCATTTTTAAAAGTGCGGATGTCACAAATGATACCATCAGATCGGAAGTAAAGAACATACTTAAAAGACTTTTATATAACGGCTTAAGCGAATATACGGGCAAGACGCTTAAATGGGGGGATCTTACGGGCATAAGACCTACCAAGATACCCATGAAGCTCTTAAATGAGGGCAAGAACGATAACGAGATATTGTCTTATATGAAGGATACATATCTTGTAAGCGATGAAAAGGCGGAACTTTCCCTTGATATCGCGAAACGTGAAAAACGGATACTCGATCCGATCGATACCCAAAAAGGTTACAGCATCTATATCGGCATACCTTTTTGCCCCAGCACCTGTCTTTACTGTTCTTTTACTTCAAATCCGATCTCAAAGTACAAAGACCGGATCGATGAATATATCGCATGTATCGGAAAAGAACTTGCATTTGTAACATCGGCGCGTAAAGACAAAAAGATCGATACCGTATATATCGGCGGCGGAACACCCACTTCGCTTTCTGCGGATAAGCTTGAAAGCCTTCTCGCAGCGGTCGACAGATATATCGATGTAAACGCGCTTCTTGAATATACTGTTGAAGCCGGAAGGCCGGATTCGATCGATGAAGATAAATTAAACGTCATGAAGGATCATAAAGTCACCAGGATATCGGTAAATCCACAGACCATGAACGATAAGACGTTAAAGCTCATCGGAAGAGCCCATACGTCGGATGACGTGATAAGAGCGTTCGGACTTGCAAGAAAAGCCGGTTTTGATAACATCAATACCGATATCATATTGGGACTTCCCGGTGAAGGAGAGGCTGAAGTAAGGCATACGATCGATGAGATCGTGAAATTATCGCCCGACAGCTTAACCGTCCATTCACTTGCGGTAAAGAGAGGGTCAAGACTTCACGAGGCACTTGACGAAAAACTCTTTAACATGCTCAACAATTCAGCGGATATCATGGATATTGCGGCTTCGGGCGCAGAACTGCTGGGACTTAGACCGTACTACCTATACAGGCAAAAGAACATGGTCGGCAACTTTGAAAATACCGGCTATGCCCGGGAAGGAAAGTACGGGATATACAACATTCTCATCATGGAAGAGATCGAGCCGATCATCGCACTCGGTGCGGGAAGCGTATCAAAAGTTCTTAAAAAGGATGCGAAACCCGAAAGATGCGACAATGTCAAAGATGTCGATCTTTACATGGCGGATATCGATGCGATGATAGAAAGAAAGCGCGTTCTTTTTGAACATGAAAACGATTAAATAAGGAGACAAAAAATGGCACTTATAAAGAAGCCGGTTACCGGCATGAAAGAGATACTTCCCCGCGAGATGGAGATAAGAGACTATCTTAAGGGAATAATAAACGAAACTTACAGATCGTTCGGTTTCAATCCGATCGAGACCCCCTGTCTTGAGGACATCAGAAACCTTTTGTCCAAGCAGGGAGGAGAAAACGAAAAACTGATATTTAAAGTACTTAAGCGAGGAGAGAAGTTAAACCTTGAGACCGCGGGCAGCGAGGAAGACCTTGTCGACATGGGATTAAGGTACGATCTTACCGTTCCGCTTGTAAGATTTTATTCCAACAACTCCGCAAATCTTCCGCAGCCCTTTAAGGCTTTACAGATGGGTAATGTATGGCGTGCGGACCGTCCCCAGAGAGGAAGATACCGCCAGTTCATGCAGTGCGACATAGACATACTCGGCGAAGCCTCCAATATGGCAGAGATCGAGCTGATACTTGCAACCACCACTACTCTCGGAAAGATCGGGTTTAAGAACTTTGAGATCCGCATCAACGAAAGAAGACTTCTTCGTGCAATGGTGGCATATGCGGGATTTTCCGATGAGAGCTTCGATGAGGTCTGCATAATACTCGATAAACTCGATAAGATCGGTATAGACGGAGTAAAAGAAGAACTCTTAAAGTCCGGATTTGAAGCCGCAAGTATAGATAAATATGTTGCGCTCTTTGAAAACAACGACGGAACGCTTGATAATCTTAAGCGCATTAAGGATACTCTTGCGGGATTCCTCGATGAAGAGGTATCGACAAGCCTTACGGAGATAATCGAAAGCGTTGAAAAGGTTAAGACCGCAGATTTTAAGATGGTATTCGATCCTTCGCTCGTAAGAGGCATGGGATATTATACCGGAACGATATTTGAGATAGCGATCCCCGAGTTTGGCGGATCATGCGGCGGTGGCGGAAGATACGACAAGATGGTCGGCAACTTTACCGGCCAGGATGTTCCGGCATGCGGCTTTTCGATCGGATTTGAAAGGATCGTGCTCCTGCTTATGGAAAGCGGGTTCAAGGTTCCGGGAGCGGGTGACAAAAAAGCATATCTTGTCGAAAAGACCATGCCTGCCGATAAATATGCCGATATACTGTCAAAGGCAATGAAAGAACGTGAGAACGGCAGACAGATCTTGGTCTGCAAGATGAACAAAAACAAGAAATTCCAGAAAGAACAGCTTGAAGCGGAAGGCTATACCGATTTCGAAGAGTTCTTTACGGATAAGATGTAAGGAGATCGTATTGGATACCAAAAGTATCATAGAACTCATAATACTTGTTGTCCTGGTGCTATTGTCCGCTTTCTTTTCTTCGGCGGAGACGGCATTTTCACAGATCACACGCGCCAAGCAAAGAGCACTCGAGGAAGAGGGGAGGCGTCATGCCAAAGTTCTTTCAAAAGTGCTTGAAGACTATGACCGCATGATCACCACGATACTTATAGGCAACAATATCGTCAACTTAAGCGCATCGGCGCTCACTACGGTACTGACGCTCCGTATACTGGGAAATATATATATATCCCTCGGTACGGGCGTGCTGACGCTTCTGATACTCGTGTTCGGTGAGATCGTGCCCAAGACTGCGGCAAGGCATAACAGCGAAAAGATGGCGCTTGCATGGGCCGTTCCCATCAGGGGACTAATGATAGTTCTGTTCCCGATAGTATTTGTTATCGATATTCTGGCGGGAGCGGTACTTAAGCTTTGCGGACTTAAGCGTGAAAAGGGACAGCTCATCACGGAATCGGAATTAAGATCGTACGTTGAGGTAAGCCACGAGGACGGTGTCATAGAATCCGATGAGCGAAAGATCATCAATAATGTATTTGATTTCTCGGATTCGGTGGTAAAGGACATCATGATACCACGTATCGATATAGTCTCAATACCCGAGGACGCACCTTACAAAGAGATCATGAAGGTATTCCGTGAGACCATGTATACGCGTCTTCCGGTTTATCGCGGTGAGAAGGCTGCGATTATCGGATTTATCAATATAAAAGACCTGATACGTCTTAAGGACACGGCTCTTTTTACCGTATCCAAGTTCCTGCGCGAGGGTTATTACACATATGAGTACAAGAAAACGAGCGATCTCTTGATAGAGATGCGTTCAAAATCCCAGAACCTTGCGTTTGTAAACGATGAGTTCGGCGATACGGTCGGAATGGTAACTCTTGAGGATCTGCTTGAAGAGATAGTGGGCGAGATAAGGGATGAGTACGATCAGGACGAGGAAACGCAGATCGTTAAGGAAAACGACGGATACCTGATCGAAGCCCACATGAAGCTTGAAGATATCAATGATGTTCTTGGAACGGAATTTGAATCCGAAGACTACGATACCATCGGCGGTCTTGTGCTCGATTCACTCGACAGGATACCTGAAAACGGCGAGAGTGTAACCCTTGAAGACGGCACCGTCTTGACCGTTCGGGGCATCAAGTCAAACCGTATCGTGTCGGTATTTGTTCTTTTGCCTCAAAAAGACGAAGAACCGGCGGAAGAATGATAGTTTTTCTTTATTTTGAAAAAGACTTGTGATATACTTGTATGGCTGTGGATTTAACCGCAGTCATACATTTGTTTTAGGGAGAATTTAAGTATGAGTAAGTCAAAATCATTTATTGCCATATTGCTGGTAGTTGCATGTGCCGTATTCTTCGGTTTCATGGATTACGCAGGTATTGGTCCCAATAAAGCGGGATCGGCAAGTGAGATAAAGCTGGGTCTTGACCTTGCGGGCGGTGTGTCGATCACATACCAGGCAGTAGGGGAAAAGGCACCTTCGGATCAGGATATGGACGATACCATCAACAAGCTCCAGCAGCGTGTTGAGCGTTATTCGACCGAAGCTCAGGTATACAAAGAAGGAAACGACCGTATCACCATCGAGATCCCCGGCGTATACGATGCCAATGCGATCCTTCAGGAGATAGGACGTCCCGGTACTCTTTATTTCCTTCGTCAGTACGCTTCAGACGGAACACCCAACTATTCGATGGGGATCACCGAAACGGGTGAGAGCGGATATGTGCTCAATCATACGATCGATGAGATCACCGCAGACGGCAAGGTAGTACTTGTGGGTACGGATGTCAAGGATGCCCAGGCAGGCGGTGTCAAGGATTCAATGGGTAATACCGAGATCGTGGTTTCCCTTACATTCACCGATGAAGGTTCCGAGAAGTTCCATCAGGCTACCAAGGAAGCTTATTTAAACGGTGAGACGATAGCTATATATTATGACGGTAACTTTGTAAGCGTTCCCAAAGTTAAAGGTGAGATCTCACAGGGTACCGCTCAGATCAGTCCCATGGAAGATTTTGAAACTGCCGAAAAGGTTGCTTCAACGATCCGTATCGGTGGACTTTCCGTAGAACTTGAAGAACTCCGTTCCAACGTGGTCGGTGCACAGCTTGGTCAGGAAGCCATCAAGACAAGTCTCCTGGCAGGTCTTGTAGGTTTTGCGATCGTAGCAGTATTCATGGTAATCATATATTATGCACTCGGTTTTACGAGTGTTATCGCACTTTCACTTTATGCAGTGCTTGAGATACTGCTGATCAACGGTTTCGGTATCACACTTACCCTTCCCGGTATCGCAGGTATCATCTTATCGATAGGTATGGCCGTTGACGCCAACGTTATCATATTCGCCCGTTTAAGAGAGGAACTCCGTACGGGCAAGACCGTTGAGTCATCGATAAAGGTTGCTTACAGTAAGGCACTGTCGGCGATCCTTGACGGTAACATCACAACGCTTATCGCGGCAGCAGTGCTGTGGATCATGGGATCGGGTTCGATCAGAGGATTCGCACAGACCTTGGCACTCGGTATCTGTTTATCGATGTTTACGGCGATCGTTATCACAAAACTCTTACTCAATGCCTTTGTAGGTATCGGCATCAGAGATCCCAAGTGGTACGGTGTAGCCAAAGAGGCCAGGAAGATCGATTTTGTGGGCAAAAGAATGCCTTTCTTCATCGGATCTTTTGCGGTTATCCTTGCGGGTATCGTAATGTTGTTCATCAACTCAAATATGGCTTCCCGCGGACATTCGCTTAACTTTAGCCTTGATTTCTTAGGCGGTACTCAGACAACGGTTTCTTTTGACAGGGATTATTCGCTTAACGAGTTAAACGACCTTATGGTTTCCGATATCGAGAAGATCGTTAACGACGCAAGCGTTTCCGTTACAAAAGTACAGGGTAACAATCAGGTCATCTTCAAGACCAAGACCTTAAGCGCAGAAGAACGTGAACTCATGGCCGAGTACTTTGAAAACAACTACGGTATTGACGCACAGTCCATACAGGCCGAGTCCATAAGTTCGACGATCAGTAAGGAATCACAGCGTCAGACCATAATCGCGGTTATCGTGGCATGCGTATGTATGCTTATCTATATCTGGTTCAGATTTAAGGATATCCGCTTCGGCGCATCCTCGGTTCTGGCACTTACACATGACGTACTCGTAACGCTTGCTTTCTATGCCTTTGCGTATGTAAGCGTAGGCTCGACATTCGTTGCATGTATGCTGACCATCGTAGGTTATTCCATCAACGCTACGATCGTTATATTCGACCGTGTACGTGAGAACTTAAAAGAAGCTTCAGGAAAGTTCGAATTAAAGGACATTGTTAATGATAGTATATCTACGACCCTTTCAAGAAGTATATTTACTTCATTAACGACATTCATCATGGTTGTAGCGCTTTACATCTTCGGTGTAAGTTCCGTCAAGGACTTCGCACTTCCTCTTATGGTAGGTATCATCTGCGGTACATACTCATCCATCTTCCTTGCAGGTTCGATGTGGTTTGTATTCCGTAAGTGGTTCGCCAAGAAAGAAGCATAAAGCACCATCCATCCGTTATGGAACAAACATGTTATATCAAGGGCCGTTTTTACGGCCCTTTTTAAGTCATTTGTTACGCCGGCGTAACAGGTATCGGAAAAGAGAGAGATATGAACGAAAACTGGGTTGAGATAAGAAAAAGCGGAGATTACTTAAAAATAGGGCAGGAACTGGGCATCTCTCCGGTGACGGCACGGGTACTGCGAAACCGCGGAATAGAAACCTCACACGACATGAAGGCTTTTATGTCGGGCGAAGGCATTCATCATGATGCGGATGAACTGTATTCCATGAATGTTCTTGTAAGGGTAATGACCGAAAAGATCCGTGAGGGCCGCAAGATAAGGTTTATCGGCGATTACGATGTAGACGGTATCTGCTCAACGTACATTCTGTTTAGAGG
>CACYCC010000111.1 GCA_902772805.1 uncultured Lachnospiraceae bacterium
GGGACCGCCGAGATTTTTTACACGCTTTAGATTTCGGGACATGAAATGAAAAGCTTTCCTTGCGGGAGCGCTTGCTTTCCAGATGGGATTGGTCTTTATTCTGTTAAGTTTAAAAGAAAGATCTTCTTTTTCCTGCTCAAGTTCGGCAACCCTTTCGGCAAGAAGAGCATTTCTTTCAAGTTCTTCTTCGTATTCCTTTTTGTAATCCATCACTTCACCACAAGTTCCCTTTCGGAAAAACGGCACAGTCTCTCGGCCGCATATTTATGTTCCATCAGTATCCCGACGTCGTAGGTTCCCTCGGGAACAAAGTTTTTATCAAATTCTATGGCAAATCCGGACAGATCGACATTTACCTGATCCGGACAGTTAAGAGCCACATCGTTTCTTAATGCCCCTTCATACGGTATCGCAAAAGCCTCTCCGGATTCTCTGTTTTTAAGTATGAGCGATCTTTTATAGCAGGCATTGTCGGATCCCGTCACAAAAGATATACCCTGAACATACAGCTCGGTCTTTGTCTCGTCAAAAAGATAATCCGAAAGCCCGCCGGCCCACTCGATATTTAAAAAGATGCAGTCCTCGTTACGAACGAGATTAAGGTCTATGAGCTTTACGCTTTCAGGTATTTCGACCGCTCTTTTATACTCAAATTCAAATGCCGGAACGATCCTGGTATCAAGGCAATCCGACACAAGATATTTGCTGTAATAAGGATCGTTTGCCGCAAAGACGGGATGTTCAAAATAAAGGATCGAACGCTCCCTTTGAAGCCTCTTTAACGATTCTCTGTCGATATCCTTGCCGCGGCTTACCGATTCGGCATGTTCAAGTGAAATATTGTTGCATACAACGTTATGATATCCGCGTTCAAAGAGTTTAAGGCAAAGATCTACATCATTGAAGGCAACCCTTAAATTCTCGCTCATACCGCCTGCGGATTCATATAGTTCGCTTCGTATCATCAGACACGCGCCCGTTACCGCAAGGACATTCGAAACGCCGTGGCTGAAACCGAAATAGTAATCTATAGCGTCATCCGCAAACTGGAGCTTATGTACGGGACCTATCCTGTTGTTTATAACACCGGCGTGCTGGATCTTCTCAGACCCGGGATATAACAGTTTTGCTCCGACCGCGCCAACAAACGTATATGACACCTGCTCAAGCATGTTCTCAAGTGTATACGGCTCCGTAAAGGTCACATCATCATTTAAAAACAGTATATAATCACCGGTTGCAAGCGACGCGCCTATATTACACATCCTGGGGAAATTAAACTCCATCGGCCTGTATTCGTACCGGAATTTATATTTCCCGGCCAGCGCTTCATAACAATCCT
Organism: uncultured Lachnospiraceae bacterium; assembly: GCA_902772805.1. GTDB lineage: Bacteria > Bacillota > Clostridia > Lachnospirales > Lachnospiraceae > UBA1258. Next base: position 1,343 of record CACYCC010000111.1, read on the forward strand.
TTTCGTCAAGTCGGCTTCCGTTGTCCACTACGATTATCTCGGGTTCGATAGTGCCGGGACATGCATCATAAAAAGAGGTAAGACATTTATCTATAAGGCGTGAATTGTCTTTGCTTGGTATGATCACCGAAAGTTTTGCCTTGTTATCAAGTGAAAAGCCCTTTTTGTAATGACCGTCCTTAAGCCCTCTCGAAATATATCCCGCACGGTCGTCTTTGATCACGGCGCACTCATATCCCGATGCATGCACAAGTATCTCGTCTATATGAAGTACCGCCGAATTCACCCGCTCCGACTGCTCGTAAATGTATCTTAAAAGCGTATGATATATAAGTTCGGCACCGCTTAAGCCGTTTTCGGTATTTATCTCTCTGAAAGCGACACGTCTTACCGCACAGATATTGCAGAAATAGAACCTGTCAAGAAACGTATTCGGCGACCACGCGGGCTTAAAATAAGGATTGTTGCGGGTACCGTGGACACTTTTTCCGTAATCGGTACTTTCTTCTTTGGCAAGCTCCGCGATATCCTCATCGCCGTATATGACCATGCAATCCGGATTTTCCCTGAAGGCTCTTACAATAAGAGGAACCGCTCTCGCAGTGAGTTCACCGTTTACGAATATGATGATATCCTCAATAATATTTTGAAAAGAAAACGTTTTGGTAACGGCATTATACGGCATGATACTTATGGTCGTTCCGTCATAATGCGTCACATATGAACTTGCATTACCGGCATTGTGCGCGGATTCGGGACTGATCGACATATCAACCTGTTCAAGGCCGCCCTCAAGCTCACGGATCCATGAATCATAAGATATCCGCTTATTTGAAAGCTTCAGGTCATATTCCCTGTCGACTCTCTTATTAAGTTCACGCTTTATTAATGCCTTTAAACCCATCCGATCAGAAAATCCTCTTAATGTTCTTTGTTATGATTTCGGCAGTTTCGGGTGAAATCTTGGTTATTTCCATTTTTACGTTAAGTAAACTGTTTTCGTCTCTTGTAAGCCCTTCAAGAACAAACTCAAGATTAGGATCGGTTGTTGAAAAAACAAAGGTCTTTTCACCGATACGTTTTCCGTTGACTCGTAAGAACTTCTTGTCATCAACGGGATACGGATTACCGTCGATGTCTGCTTCGGTAATGTTAACGATACAGGAATTTTCAAAAGGGTCGAGCCTTATGATCCGATCGTTCCCCGATATAGGTACGGCCACGTATGCGGTATTTTCGGAATCATATGCATCTTCGTAATCATATGCCGTTTCTTCGGAAAACATATTATCGGGCCCGGCAGGATAGATCCTGAATCTGTAATCGCTTCCGCTTCCGTACATGCTGTTGATAAGCGGATAGGGATCGAGTATCTTTTTGCCGATGATATCTCTTAACTCCTGCATGGAACGGAACTTCCCCGTAACTTTCTTTTGGAATGTCGCTTCGTCTTCTTTCAGAAGTGCAGCGGCTTCATGAGAGAGATCTATTTTGTCGTATATTAAATCGAGATTTATTTTTTGTCTGCTTTTATCCTCAAGCAGATAACAGTAAATCGCTCTGAAAGCCGTCTCTTTAAGGGTAAATCTCGATTCCTTGGTCCACTCGTAATCGATGAGCGTCCATTTATCGTGATCAACAAGGATATTTGAAAAAACAACGTCCGTATCCGCTATACGCTCATCCTCGTTGTATCCCACATATTCAAGATATCTGTCAAAGAGAGCATAGAATCCGTCCAGATCGTCATGCCTTAAACATTCATCCAGAAGTTCTTCCAAGGTAACGCCGCCTACATATTCAAAACAGGCTTCGGGAACGGTATCCTTTTTGATGACCTCACATCTGTTTATGGCAAGATCTCCGCCTTCGTAGCGTGCCGTAAGGCCTTCGTAATATCGTTCCATATCAAGGATATGCTGAATCCCCTCTTTAAATAACGCCTTCTTTTTAATGATCCGTACCTGTCGTTTGCCGACCGGAATACGTTCTATCGATGTATATATCTGATACTGTCTTGCGCGGTCGTTTGAAAATCTCGCATAATCGATCAGAGTATCCGGTCCGATCACACACAGGAAAGAGTTGGAGAACCGATCAAAAGATCCGTCCTTAACAAAGCTGTCAAACGCGGCTTTTTCGGAAAACAGTTCCAGCCGGTCCATGTCAAAATTACGGTAGTTATCTTTGAGCTCTCCTATTCTCGGAAGTCTTTTATCCGAGAATAGCGTATGCATGAATTTGTAATCGGGGTAGGGATAGTAAAACTGGTATCCATCGATCCCGGCTCTTTTAAATATATTAATAAGTCCGTCTTTGGAAAAGGTTCTTACTCCGTCACGGTTATCGTATCCTTCTATTCCCGCGAAATAACGGCTTAAATGGTCTTCTCTGCATCCCGCAAAATACTTAAGACCGATACGGTTTTCGATAGCTATTATAAGCCTGCCGTCCGGTTTTAAATGTTTCATAAGGATCTTTAAAAAATCGGCATAAGGATCCTGTGATTTTATATATGAAGCGCCGTACTCAAAAACACCGATCAGGCATATATAATCAAAATCATTCGGAAGATCTTCCTCGATGTCGGTAAAATTACCCACATGGATAGTAAGATTTTCGGCGTCGGAATGTCTGTTAGCATTGATAAGGCTTCTTTTCTTGGAAAGATCGCAGGATACCACCTCTCCCGCGAGTGCCGTGAGTGCACCCGTGACAGCCCCGCACCCCGCTCCGACTTCAAGCACTTTGTCGTGTGAAGTGATGGGAAGCCAACGCACAATATTTTCACGCGCCGACGAAAGGTGATAAAGTGTCGGCCAGTCCGCACGTTCTTCGATCACCTGCTGGAATTCGACCGGGGCATATTTCTCTGAAATCTGCAAAAGCTCATCTTCGACTTTTCCGTCGCTGTAATAGTCCTTGCCCGAGTAATGCGTATAATCCAGTACGACTTTTCCCTTTTTTTCAGTTATTCTTTCAATTGTTTCTTCTTTGGCCATATCGCTCAATCCGGATTTAATTTTTTATAACTTCGATCTTTGAGTTGGTATCATAAAAACCGACTGTATCTTTATCCGATATCACGGTAATGCTCATAGCATCGTAAAGCCTGTGATATACGGTAAAAGTATCCAGAAGATATCCCGTGACACCGAACGAGAGCAGATATTCTCCGCCCTGAAGATCTATTTTCTGTGTAAAGGTAACATCAAACTCATCACCCGCCGAGACATCTTCAAGAAACGCCTTTTCAAACATCGTATTTGTGCCGGTGATCTCCGTACCCTTAACGTTTTTAACCGTAAACGCAAATATAGGCTGTTTTACATCGCCGTTAAATTTAACATGCATATGGATCGTAAATCCGGAGCCTTTGATCAATGCGTTCGTGCGTATTCCGCGCTCATCCGTTACATAAAAATCGGTTATGGCAGCTTCACCCGAACCGTATTCAAGCGCATTTGCCGATACTTCAGACGCAGGATCGGCAAGAATATCGTTATATTCGGAGTCTTTTTCGTGAGCAAACTGCCCCACCAGAACCTGTTTATAAAGGTCGATCATTTCCTTGGGAGCTCCTTCGGCAAGCTTATCTCCTTTGTTTAACAGAACGACTCTGTCGCAATACTTGGCAATGGAACTCAGATCGTGTGACACAAACAGTATCGTTTTTCCTTCAGCCTTAAACTCTTCGAATTTATGATAACATTTTGACTGAAAGAAAACGTCTCCGACACTTAATGCCTCGTCGACGATAAGTATCTCGGGATCTATATTGATGGCAACCGCAAATGCAAGCCGCACAAACATTCCGCTTGAATAAGTCTTTACGGGCTGATAAACGTAATCACCTATATCGGCAAAAGAAAGTATGGCATCGAGCCTTTTGTCTATCTCTTTGCGGGAAAATCCCATAGTGGTGCCGTTTAAATAGATGTTCTCTATACCGCTGTATTCCATATTAAAACCCGCACCGAGTTCAAGAAGTGCGGATATTCTTCCATCTACATCGACTGAGCCTTCGGTTGGACTTAATACACCGGTGATTATCTTAAGGAGTGTGGATTTTCCGGAACCGTTTGTACCGATTATTCCGATCGTTTCACCTTTTTTTACTTCTATATCCACTCCGTTAAGGGCATAATGTTCCTTATAATTGTGCTTTTTGACGCCAAGAGCATTAAAAAATCTGTCTGAAGGCTTATTGTAAAGCCTGTACATCTTTTTAAGCCCCTTTACCGATATGGCGATGTCATTATTAAATTCGGTCGTTATGTTTTCTTTTTCCAAAATGGCATCCCCTATAATACGTCTGCAAAATGCGGCTTTAATTTTTTAAATATCATTCGGCCGAACAACATGAACACTATCGTAAAACACCAGAAATAGATCGTATATCCGACATCATCAAAAAACCATCCCGCGTTGCAGAGGGCTTCCCGATATCCGTTCACTATATAACAAACAGGATTTAATTTTACAAAAAACTGTGCGCGGGGGCTTAAACGTCCTATATTCCAGAGGATGGGAGTAGCCCACATTCCTATCTGAAGAGCTATCTGTATGATCTGCGAAAGATCCTTAAAGAATACCACTACCGCACTGGTAAAATAACAGATCGCAAGAGAGAGCATGAAAGTGCAAATTCCGTAGTAAACGATCTGTAATGTTGCGATCGTGGGGAAATAACGGTAAATGCATCCCATTATAAGCAAGATGCAGGTAAAGAAGATATGTATGAAAGTAGCCGCGATCACTTTTATGACCGGCAGAATATCGATATTAAAGACAACCTTTTTGACAAGATAACTGTACTCGGTAAGTGCGAGCGTTCCGTGATTGAGGCTTTCCGAAAAATAGAACCACGGAACAAGGCCGGCAGTCAGAAACAGAACGTATGGAATTGGCGTGTCCCCGGCCACCGCTTCGGAACGTGATTTAAATATGATATCAAATACAACATAGTACATTGCGACCGTAACAACGGGCTGTATCATGGCCCAGATCGCACCCAAATAAGAGCCTGCGTAACGTTTCTTGAAATCGTTCTTGGCCAGGCTCCATATAAGTGACCGGTTACGGAATACATCTCCGATCAGCAAGGTTTTCTTATTTGTTTTCTTTATCTCTGACATATGAGGATAAACCGCCCCATTTTTTATCTCTGTCCGAAAAAACAAGCTCCGTTCCCTTAAGATCGGGCCACTCAATGCCTATCTCGGGATCGTTGTACATAATACCGCCCTCATCGTTGGGGTGATAAAAATCAGAACATTTATATACAAACTCGGCATAATCCGAAATTACCAGAAAACCGTGTGCAAATCCTTTGGGAATAAAGAACTGCTTTTTGTTCTCAGCGGAAAGTTCCACGCCGATCCACTTCCCGAATGTGGGGGATCCGTCTCTTAGATCAACCGCAACATCGAATACCGCACCGCTGATGACTCTCACCAGTTTGTCCTGAGGAAACTGCTTCTGGAAGTGAAGTCCTCTTAATACACCTTTCCGGGAGGCCGACTGATTGTCCTGCACAAATTCAATATCTATGCCGATCTCTTTGAAGTCGTTTTTCTGATATGTCTCCATGAAATATCCGCGGGAATCAGCATGAACTTCGGGAGTTATGATCTTTACTCCCTCTATTTCGCATTTTTCAACGGTTAATCTTCCCATTTTTCATTCCTCCAATATAATGTCTTAATCCCGTCACCTCGAAAATACCCCGGTTGCGGTGGAATGCCTTAGCCCGCTCCGTTATTTAACGGATCTTCATCTTTGCCGGGCGGAATGTCGGCAGGGGTACCCGGCAAAGCGCCGTTCGAGCCCGAAACATCAGAACCCGATACATCGTTCCTTATCGGTCCGTCGGATATATGTTCGTTCTTGTCTCCAAAGAACAACGGATCGTTTTTCCATGCAGCGAGGTCGTTTCCAACCATTTTGCCACCGAAAAAAGTGTCCGATGCGGCAGAATTTACGGATGCCGTTTGGGACTGATCCGAAACCACAGTGGCCGTAGAAGTGTTACCTCCTGCGGCACGGCGTTTTATGGTGCTTTTGTTGGCGATCAATACACCGACAAGCACTATAAGTACCATTATGCTCGCAATAAGAACGGCCGTCTGTTTGAATTTATAATCCATTTGCTACCTCGGTAAGGTATTTTCCGTATTCGGTCTTCATAAGTGGTTCGGCAAGTTTGAGCAGCTGCTCTTTGTCTATGAATCCGCGTTTATAAGCGATCTCTTCGATACATGAGATATAGAGTCCCTGTCGCTTCTGGAATGTAGCCACAAAATTGGCCGCATCAAGCAATGAATCGTGCGATCCCGTATCAAGCCATGCAAATCCGCGGCCGAGCGTCTCTACTTTGAGGTCTCCTCTTGATAAGTATTCGTTGTTGATACTGGTGATCTCGATCTCGCCACGCTTTGAGGGTTTAACATTTTTGGCTATCTCAACAACATCATTGTCGTAAAAATACAATCCGGGAACCGCATAGTTACTCTTGGGTTCGGCAGGCTTTTCTTCTATTGAAAGCGCCTTGCCGTTTTCATCAAATTCAACCACGCCGTACTCTCTGGGATCTCTTACGTAATATCCGAATATCGTGGCACCTTTTGTGGTCTCGGTGCGCTTGCAGACTTCACGTAACATCTTTGAAAAACTCTGTCCGTAAAAAATATTGTCTCCAAGCACAAGAGCACAGGCATCGCTTCCAATAAACTTGTCTCCGATAATAAACGCATCGGCAAGTCCGCGAGGATACTCCTGAACGGCGTAAGAAAAACTCATTCCAAGCTGTGAGCCGTCGCCGAACAGTTCCTTGAAAACAGGAAGATCGCGTGGTGTAGAAATTATCAGCACTTCACTGATACCTGCCAGCATGAGTGTCGATAAGGGATAATAGATCATCGGCTTATCATAGACCGGCATTATCTGTTTGGATATCGCTTTGGTAAGCGGATAAAGTCTGGTGCCCGATCCGCCCGCAAGAATGATTCCCTTCATGGTACATTTTCTCCTTTATACGGAATACATCTGTGAATAGTAATTCATATAATCGCCGCTGGTAACATTCTTCATCCAGTCTTCATGTTCAAAGTACCACTTAATTGTAAGCTTTATACCGTCTTTGAACATTGTCTCGGGTTCCCAGCCGATCTCGGATCTGATCTTGTCGGGAGCTATCGCATAACGTCTGTCATGACCTTTGCGATCTTCAACATATGTAATAAGATCTTCGGTGATGCCTGCCTTACGGGGATCCGAATCCGGAAGCATTTCACGAAGTGTCTCAAGTATTATCTTAATGATCTCAATATTCTGCTTTTCATTATGTCCGCCGACATTGTACGTTTCAAACAAACGGCCTTTTTCGATGACCATATCGATCGCCTTGGCATGGTCCATTACGTAGAGCCAGTCACGTACATTCTTACCGTCACCGTATACGGGAAGCTTACGGCCGTTAAGAGCATTGTTGATGATAAGCGGAATGAGTTTTTCGGGGAACTGGTAAGGTCCGTAATTGTTGGAACAGTTTGTGATGTTTGCGGGGAATTTATATGTGTCCATATAAGACTTCACCAGCATATCCGAGCTTGCCTTGCTGGCCGAATAAGGGCTGTGAGGCGCATACGGAGTGGTCTCATAGAAATATCCGCCGTCTTCTTCAAGTGAGCCGTAAACCTCGTCCGTGGAAACATGTAAAAACTTTTTGCCTTCGGGATAGGTGCCGTCTGCTTTTTCCCATGATGCCTTGGCATTGTTAAGCATTACCAGAGTTCCCAGCACGTTGGTCTTTACAAATACTTCGGGATTTCTGATGGAACGGTCAACATGCGATTCTGCGGCAAAATGAACGACCACATCTATGTCGTTCTTGGTAAATATCTGCTCTATTGCGGCCGAGTCGGTGATATCGGCTCTTACAAATGTGTAATTCTTGCGATTTTCGATATCTTTAAGATTCTCAAGATTACCCGCATATGTGAGCTTATCGACATTTATTATGCGTATATCATCGCCATATTTATCAAACATATAGTGGATGAAATTGGAGCCGATGAACCCTGCTCCTCCGGTTACGAGATAGGTCTTCATGCTGATACCTTCCTTCCCTTAATTGAAATATTGCAGACTCTCCGAACAATCAGGCGGAGAGCCCGCATTTCTTTGAATTTGTGACGGTTGGCCTGCCGTCCGATATATGTCATACATCAGAAGAGATAATACAACAGGCTTTTTAACAAAACCGTATCCAAATACTTATGACTTTCTTAATCCCGGGTAACATCTCTTTGGCAAAAGAAAATGCTTAATATCCCAGGTAGCTGTGGTTAAGATCGACATTACCGCTTATACCGTTTATCGATCCCTTCGATGAATACTGCCACAGGTCGTACCTTGTGGTCGTATAGGTAACTTCGCTGTTGTACTGTGCAAGCCAGATCTTGTACTGTGTAAGATCCTTGGCGTTTAACATATTGTTGAGCCAGTACTTGTTGGCATATACACCGCCCTTGTATCCACTGTTGTTGATGGTCTGACAGAACGCGGCTATAACCTTTGTCCTTAATGTCCTGTCAATGCCGTCCGCACGGCCGTTGGGATAGATGTCCGAATTCTCAACGTCTAAGAATATAGGATAGGATACGTTGTATTTTTCAACCATATGAAGCACCATAGATGCTTCTTCAACGGCTTCGACTTCATTGGTGGCCTGCGAGAAGAAGTATATACCGACCTTGATACCCGCACCGTTGGCGTTCTTGATGTTGGTGTAAAACTTACTGTCTTCAAACAGTCCGCCGACAGTCGAGCCTCTGAATCCGCAACGGATGATCGCGAACGAAACACCCGACTTGGCAACAGAGTTCCAGTCGATAAGTCCCTGCCAGGACGAAACGTCGATACCGAAGGTTCCGTTTGATGTAAGCAATATACCTTCACTTGAGAACGAATACTTGGTGCCGAGTATTACCTGATCACCGGTTACCTTATTACCGTTCTTGTCGTAGTAATAGGTCTTACCGTCAACGGTCCACCAGCCCATGTATTTGTATGAAACGGCCGTCGTAGTATAAAGTTCGATTCCGCTGTAGTAGTCGGCGTATACCGCCTCAACATATTTACCCGAGGAGTCTTTCTTGTAAACCTGCTTGCCTTCTTTATCAAGGAGCTTCTTGGATGTATCCTTGGTGGGATCTTCAACAACTTTTATCGTGCATGCAGCTGTCTTGGTATTGTCCGCTTTTGATGCACAGGTTACAGTGGCTTCACCCTTATTAACGATGGTAAGTGCTCCCGTATCTGACACTTTCACAACATCTTCCTTGGAGGAGGTCCAGGTTACTTCCTTATTAGCAGCATCTCCTGTGAATGTAACTTCAAGTTTCGGAGCATCCGCTCCGTAAAATGCATACAATTCCGAGTAATTGAGTTTTATGGTAAATGACTGAGCGGTAACCGTAACGGTCGCTTCTGCAGTTGAATTCAGATTATTTGCGGCAGAAACACATACAGCCTTGATCTTAGCTGTACCGGCAGCCACAGCCGTTATCTTACCGCTGTTGTCTACCGTGGCAACGGCTGTATTATCGGAAGACCATGTTATAGTCCTGTTTGCTTCGGCAATTTCATTGCCGTCAGTTCCCGTTGCGGAATACGTAGCGGTCGCAGTCTGCCCTGCTATCATAGTTGCAGGTATGCCCGAAACCGAAAACTTGGCTTCCACGGGCTTCACGGAAACGGAAACGGTCTGTCTAGCCTCTTTGTTGGTCCCGTCAGTAAATGTGGCGGTTGCTATTATATCGCAGCTTCCGACCGACTCGCCCTTTACCGTTGCCTTGGCACTGTTTGATGTATCCTGTGTAACAGAAGCCACTGCAGGATTTCCGGAAGTAAATGTGATCGTGCTTATCTGTCCGCCGGTTACCGATGCTTCTATTGTCTCACCAACATATACCGAACCTGCAAGAGAAAGGTTAACTTCGTTAGCAGGTGTCGGGTCGCTGGGAGATACATCTCCCTCAAGTTTTCTGAACCTTGCGGTCTTATCGCCGGCCGCCGATGCGGATTTGTAGGAATCTTTGGGATCTGCAATATTGCTTTTATCTATCTTGGTAAAGCCGGTTGTATCCGTGAGCGCCACTTTCTGCGTCATCACGAACTCAACCGTATCCTGGAGGGTACCTTCAACTTCGGTATCATGAGCCTTTTTCTGTCCGTCCTTGGCA
>CACYCC010000112.1 GCA_902772805.1 uncultured Lachnospiraceae bacterium
TAAAAAGTACACGGATACAAGTGTATCCTACAGGAGCTCCGATACTTCCGTTCTTACCGTAAATAAGAAAGGAAAGATCAAAGTTAACAAAGATGCGTCCGGAAAGTCAGCGATAGTATACGCGGCAAGCGCCGACGGACGGTATATTGCAAAGATGACGGTCATTGTAGATTAGCTTTTTTAGTATGGTACAATTCGACATGATCTTAAGACAAATACCTTTATTTATTTTTCACATCAAGCGGTCGTGGCGTTATCACCACGGCCGCTTTTGAAAGGTGCCTGTTGGAGGTCAGATGTGGACAAGCCATTTATATACTTTTGGTATATTGAAAACGGCCATAAAACTGAGATAGAATATAATATAACAAAGTATATAAAGCGCGGTTTTATGAAGCCAATCCCCAATATGACAGAAGGGAAAGTTAGTGAAAAGCTGACTATGAAAGTTGAGAACAACTATAACACCGGGAGGAAGTATTTATGAAAAACGAATGGAAAAAGAGTTTAAGCAGGATCCTTATCGCTGCAATGCTGCTTAGTACAATGCCAAGCAGTGGCGTTGCGGCCGCCACAGTACTTACGCCCGATGAGTCAAGGGGGACGGTTACGACTGACTCATTATTGGAAGAGAGTGAGTCAAACGGAACCGTCCCCCTTGACTCATTGGTTGTGCCGGATCGGAATACAAATGAAGAAGATGCACTTACGATCACTGTCGGCAATGATCCGGAGTATACAACAACAATGTACTATTTTGAGCATGAAAGGTATGAAAGAGGCTTCCTTGAGAAGCTTAAATCTACACTTGACCACCCAAAAACTTGTAATATCGAGAATGGCGATCCTTCGGTGAAACAAGTTTCAAGTAATGTATATTATGTGAGTTGGAGAACTGAATCAGGCAATGAGGCATATGAAGAAGATGTGATCATCTCATTTAAATATGATGTCCAACTCACTGATTCTCTAAATATTGCGGAAATCAAACTGAGCACGAATGCTTATATAACTAATGATATATATAGTCTCGGAATTGATCCTGAATATTCTGCTTCGGGCTATGATGTACTCAATTTTGATTTCTACAATGTGGTTTATTGGGAACACGGTGCTAAAGAATGCGAAGGTCAACCTACTGAACACGGTGAAGGCGGATTTGTGGAAGGAGAACACATTTCGTGGAGAACAGATCCGACTTTGGTAAAGAACGGCGCTACAATAGTTTCTTTCCCAAGTGTCGTAAAAACCGGCTATACATTTAAGGGTTGGTATGAAATAACAGATGAAGGAGTAGGGGCAGAGATTACTTCCTCGAATCAGATAAACAAGCCTCGTATGGTTGTGCGTGCCATCTGGGAAGAGGAAACCACACCCCATGTTCATGAATGGGAATTCGATACCGATCCCGAACATGTAAAATGGTATGGAAACGATTCGGACGGTTATTCCTCGGCTTCAATTATTAAATCATGTAAAAGATCCGGGCATACCGGTAAAAAGAGCGTAGATGTGAGCGTTGATACGTCTGTAAGTGAAGACGGGATAGTATGCGAAGAAGGAGCAACGCGGTGCTATACGGCTGTGTTTAACAGCGATGTTGACCCTGACATAAAGGGGGAATTTGTATTTCAAAAAACAGTAAGCATCCGGGCAAAGCATGATTGGACAGTAATTTCCGTAAAGTCAGACGGAAGCTTTGAGGTCGCGCCTACGAAAGCATCCATTGAAATTCAATGTAAACGCAATTCATCTCATAAAGAGACCGTCAGTGCTTCGAAGATCGAACTGTTAGACAGTGGAGAGACGAAGACCTATAAATACACGGGCACCTCAAGTGACGGGCAGATGATAGAGGCTAAGGAGGTGTTTTCTCCACACACGGAACATGAGTGGACCGTAAGCTTTAACTGGATCTCGGTTTCCTACAACGCGGCTGACACCAAGTTTGAAGCAACTGCATACTGCAGGGTTGGCGGTGAGACAGTTCCTGCATCGGATCCGAAGCTGAGCAATAAGATGGTGGGTACCACGATCGAGTACGATGCACAAGCAAAGGATCCTAACGGAAAGGTTTACCACTCCTACAAGAACGTTGACAAGAACGGTATAGTAAGAGATGGACATGCCGGACAGGTTCTGACGGGCGATCTTGTTATCGTAGGCCTGAAAGAGGAATATCCTTACACCAGCAAGAAGATCACTCCTGACTTCTATGTAATGGATGGCGACGTTGTCCTTTCAAAGGGCGGCGACTACACCGTGAAGTTCACGAACAACGTCGATGTTGGTGAGGCTACCATCAAGGTCTCCGGTAAGGGAAACTACAAGGATAGTAATGCCACAGCCGGGTTCAGGATCTACGATCCGTATAAGAAAGCAGTCGATGAAGGCGTCAAGCTTGCAGCCGGCGTTAAGTTCATCGCTAAGATCCAGGGAAGCTTCGTTTACAACGGCAAGGCACAGTATCCTGCAACCATCACGGTTAACCTGAGCACCAAGCCGAAGA
>CACYCC010000113.1 GCA_902772805.1 uncultured Lachnospiraceae bacterium
CGCTGATTGCCCCTGACCGATGAGAGTGCCTTTAAGAAACGGTCTCTTGTGATACCGTATTCATCCATGATCTTTTTGTATGAAGGACTCTCATGCTTGAGCATTGAAAGAAACAGATGCTCTACCGATACATAATCGTCACCCATCGCCTTGGCTTCGTCCTCGGCAAACGTAAGCGCTTTATTAAGATATTCGCCTACCACGGGCTGTCCGCCGGAAACCTTGGTCTTACGCGAAAGTTCGGTGTTTACCCTGTCGATGAAATGATCGGTATTGATGCCCATCTTTTCTATAAGGTTAAAGATCAGGCTGTCTTCTATCCTCAAAAGCCCCATCAGGAGATGTTCTTCGGTAAGTTCCTGGTTGCCGAATTCCATAGCGATCTTTTCGCATTCCTGTATGGCTTCTGTTGATTTCTGTGTAAATCTTGATATGTTCATGCGCTCACCTCCCCGCATTGTGTTCTATGTATACTATAACACCTGAGAGATCAAAAACAATAAACAAATCATAAACAAAAGTAAAAAAAGTATTCAGGCTTTAAGAGCACGCATGGCGTTCATTATTGCTATAAATGCGACTCCGACATCCGCGAATATCGCTGCCCACATGCCTGTGAGTCCAAGTGCCGCAAGTACCAGTATCGCTGCTTTGACTCCGATTGAGAATACGATGTTTTCTTTGACTATCCGAATCGTCTTACGGGCGATATGCTTGGCTTCCGCAACTTTTGAGAGTTCATCCGTCATGATCACGACATCGGCTGCTTCTATGGCCGCATCGGAACCCATGGCGCCCATGGCGATTCCGACATCCGCGCGGGCGATCACCGGAGCATCGTTTATTCCGTCTCCCACAAATGCAACCTTGCGTCCTTCATTTATGAGCTCTTCGACTTTGGAAACTTTATCGGCGGGAAGAAGCTGTGAAAATACTCTGTCAACTCCCGTATCCCCCGCTACCGCATCGGCGGCCTTTTTGTTGTCGCCCGTTAACATTATTATCTCTGAGATCCCTGTTTTACGGGCTTTATCAAAGGTTTCTTTTACCCCTTCCTTTATGCCGTCTTCAACGTGAATGTGTCCCGCAAATTCGTTGTCGACACTTACATATACAACGGACCCCACAAGGTTTTCCTTAACACATCTGTCAAAATCGGCCTTGCTGTTATCACCGATCACTTCAGCGATATACTCTTTTTTACCTGTATATACCGTATGTCCGTCGATCACGGCGCTTACGCCCTTGCCGGAATGCTCCGTAATATCACTAATGAGGTTCTTGTCGATCTCACCCGTATAGGCGTTAACTATCGCCTGTGCAATGGGGTGATTGGACCCCGTTTCCGATAATGCCGCAAATCTGATCAGGGTACTTTCGGAACCTTCGCCGTATTTGGCCATGAGGCTGTCTGAGGGTTCTACGGCCGATACCCTGAACTTTCCTTCCGTAACCGTACCCGTCTTATCAACAACAAGCGTATCGATCTTTGAAAGCGCATCCATCAGGTTTCCGCCTTTTATCAGGATACCCTTGCGGCCCGCACCGCCGATCCCTCCGAAGAAAGAAAGCGGAATGGATATTACCAGGGCGCACGGACACGAGATAAGCAAGAACGTCATACCTCTGTAAATCCATGTTGAGTAATCACGGGTTACGATACATCCGATGATTATAAGAAGCGCTGCGAGTCCCACAACTATGGGAGTATAGACTCTTGCAAATACCGTTATGAACTGTTCGGCATTTGCTTTACGGTTTGAAGCCTCTTCAACAAGTTCGAGTACTTTTGATACTGTCGAGCGTGCAAAATCGGAAGTAACTCTGACACTTATAACACCGGAAAGGTTAACGCATCCCGATACAACGCTCTGTCCGACTGATACCTCGCGGGGAACACTCTCACCGGTGATGGCTCTTGTATCTATCTCCGAAGCTCCTTCTATTACATCTCCGTCAAGAGGAACTCTTTCGCCCGGTCTTATCACGATTATCTCGCCGATCTTAACCTCGCCGGGATCGACTTCCGATTCGGTTCCGTCACGCAAAACTCTTGCCATATCGGGTTTGATATCCATAAGTGCCCTTACCGAGCGGCGGGATTTGTCAACTGCGATACTCTGGAACACCTCACCGATCTGGTAAAGCAGCATTACCGCAACGGCTTCCTCGTATTCCCTGCAGCCTATGGCTCCGATCGTAGCTACGGTCATCAGGAAATTCTCATCAAAGAGATGACCGTGAATGATATTCAAAAACGCCGCTTTAAGTACGTCATAGGCCAGTATTATATAGGCTGCGGCAAGGACCGCAAGTCCGGCCCAGATGTTTACGAATTTATATAACACAAATCCGACAACGGCTACCGCAAAGCCTATCACTATTCTTTTTACACGCTTCTTGTTCTTTTTACTCATATTGCTCTCCAAAAGCATCGAAGCGGCTGTTACACCGCTTCGGAATGTTATTTGCTCACTACTTCAACATCGGGCTCAAGTTCCTTAACGATCGAGCGCATTTTCTTTTCAACTTCTTTGTCCTTGTCATCTTCAACGTCATAAGTCATCTTGGTGGTAAGGAAAGTAACCACGCAGTTGCTTACTCCGTCAATTTTTGCAACCGCATCCTGGATCTTCTGAGCGCAGTGTGCGCAATCAAGGTCTTCAAGTATAAATGTTCTTTTCATGGCAAATCTCCTTTATTTGTTTTATTGTCCGGCAGTCAGTCTTCTTCGCATATGTGGTCCATTCCGAGCTTTATGATGGATTCAACATGATCGTCGGAAAGGCTGTAATACATGGATTTTCCGTCCCGGCGGACTTTTACGAGATCGCTGGTTTTGAGTATCCTTAACTGGTGTGAAATTGCCGACTGGTTCATGGAAAGAAGTGTGGCAAGTTCACCCACGTTCTTTTCCCCATCAAGCAGCGTGTACAAAAGCTTTATTCTGGTAGAATCCCCGAATACTTTAAACAGCTCTGCAAGTTCGATCAATCTGTCTTCCATCGATAACTCCGTTCCGGACCGGAAACGCTTTAAGCGGTCCATTTGAATTAACATATGTTCAACTGTTCATATGTTCATTATATCCTTTCGTGTCCTTTTGTCAATAGAAAATTATAAAAAAGCGATCGCCGAATTTAACACCGACGATCGCATCAATGAAATGTTCACATATTAGTTTTATCTTTCCCGCTCAATTTTGCCGTCTGCGACGCGGTAGACCATGTCGCACTTCTCTATAGTCTGAAGCCTGTGGGCTATTATCACAAGCGTCTTGCGGCCGTGGAGACTGTTGATGGAATCCATGATCGCTGCCTCGGTCTCATTGTCAAGAGCGGATGTTGCCTCGTCAAGTACCAGAACCTCGGGATCTTCAAATAAAGCTCTTGCAATACCTATACGCTGACGCTGTCCGCCGGAAAGTCTGATACCGCGCTCTCCTATTCCCGTATCAAGACCTTCGGGGAGAGACCTTACAAATTCGTCCAATTTGGCTTCTTTTAAAGCCTGCCAGACTTTATCGTCGTCGATCTCTTCATCGGGTATACCGAAGGCAACGTTTTTACGGATCGTTGAATCCAGCATAAATATCGTCTGAGGTATGTAACCGATATTTTTAAGCCATCCCTTATAGTTTGTGTTAACGTCGGTTCCGTCTGCTAAAATACTTCCGCTTTCAAGATTTAAAAGTCCCAGCATGATATCCACTATCGTAGTCTTGCCCGCACCGGAAGTACCTACTATACCGACGCTGTTGCCGACGGGAATATCAAACCCCGCATTTTTGAATATATAAACATCGGTTCCGGGATATTTATATGTTATGTCTTTAAGTTCTATCGAATTATGAACGGGAAGTTTTTCAACCCTTTCACGCCTTGCATAATGACCTTCGTCATAAATGACGTCTTTATCGTTGATGTCGGTCTGAAGGTTGTCGCTTACTCCCATCAGGAAAGGTTCAAAATACGATATCGATGTGAGATATGTATTCATGCGGTTTGCGCATGGAATAAGTCTCATGGCTACCATCGCAAGAAGTGTTAACTGAGGCACGATAGTGAGTGCGTCGGTACCTGTAAGCAGCATTACCAGAAGATACAATATCATTCCGCTTATTGCCACCGTTTCGATAAGAAGCCTCGGCGTTGAATTAAACAAAGAATACTTCTGTACTGCATTCACATAGCCTGCGCCGCACTTTGAATATTCGTTGATGAAATACGGTTCCCTGCCGGCTATCTTGATCTCTTTGATGCCGGTAACGGACTGATTGATCCACTTAAAGAGGCCGCTGTAGTAATCCTGATTTTCCTGTCCCGCACGCTGCATGGTGGGTTTGATCGCAACTTTTATGATAAATAATATGCCTACCAGCAAAACCGTCACGGTAAGAGTCATTACCACATCGGTTAAGAAGCTGACCGTTACCAGTGCCACAAATACCACGGCTTCGCTTAGAAGCTGAAGTACAGCAAGTATCAGGCCGTACATATTGTTGACATCTGATGTGATCGATCTTTGTATGACCGCCGTATCGGCATTTAAATAATACTCGTACGGGCGGCTCATGTAGTTGATCATCATGCGCCTTGAGGTGGCAAACTGGTTGGTGTAAACGAATTTAAGCATCGCTTTCTGCTGTATGAACAGAAAAACGTTTTTGATCACAAATACGGCAACCAACGCAACCATCACAAAAACCGTAAGTTCTTTGACGTCGGAAAGCCTGAACGTATCGGCAATAGCCTTAAGATACCAGTGCTTTTCAACGGCATTTTCCTCGAGGACTATTTTCATGACAGGCAATATAAGTGAAACGCCCAGTGTCTCGAGCGCTGCGCCTATCAGCATCATTATGACGAGAAGAGCCATCTTTCTCTTCTGTTTTTTATCAAGCAGTATCTTTAACTTGGCTAATATCTTTTTCATTACTGATCCGTATCTGTCGGCTGTGCTGCATTATTAGCTGTATTGCCCCGGACGGTTCCCACCGGTGATTCGTAAACATTAGGATTTACAGGTGTTGTGGGCATTGTGCCGTAACCGGGTGCGCCGGGCATGGTACCGTAAACGGGAGCATATGCCGGAACAGGCTGCTTCTCGGGGCGGAAATGTATACGCTGCATATACATAGGCTCACGCTCAGAAGTCTTTTTATCTTTGATAAGCGCAATGATCGCACCTGCCACCAGCACTGCTGCCACCGCAGCGATCAGTATCACCCTTACAACCTCAGGCTCTTCGGATTCGCCAAAGAGCGGTCCCACAAGATATGTTCCTGCGAAGTTAAATGTAAGATGTGCAAGTATGGTAGCATAGAGCGAATTATATTTCTTGTACAAAAATCCGAGGAACAGACCGAGTACAAACGCATATGTTCCCTGTACAAGGTTCATGTGTGCAATACCGAACATCAGGGCCTGTATGATATTTGCGATCCAGAACTTTTGGGTAAATCTGCCCGCAAGATTAAGAGTCATTCCGCGGAATGCCAGTTCCTCACCAAGAGGCGCCATCACAAGTGTAGCGATCGTGGAAAGTACGGTCATATCCGCAAGGCCGGATTTTTCGATCATTTCGGCGTATTCCTGCATAAGATCGGGCAACACACCCTGCAGAACTATAAGTATAGTACTGATCAGTGCTTCAAGTCCGATAAAAAGAAAGATTACGATAAAAGGACTTGCCGGGCCAAAGACCTTAACGGGATTTTCGGGCTTTCTGATCTTAAATATGGTGATATAAAAGATAAGAAAAACAATGAAACAAATCACCTGTGATGCGATCGTTATGCTCATCAGCACATCGCTTTGAAGCAACATTTCGGAAACTTCAAACGGATCGGTGACCCCTTCCGTCAGCATGATCTTCGTTGTAAGGATCACGCTTCCCACGATCGATACCACGACCTGTATGAACAGAAAACCTATAAGCGGCAGGAAACATGCCATTAATTGTCCGAATTTCTTCATTCTTCTCTCTTTCCTTTCCTCGTTCTTCCAAACAGTCCTTTTGAACCGGTATCTCCGGTATTATCGGTATTTTCGCAATCTTCGGTATCGCCTGTATCTTTATCCTCGGTATCCTGCGATACTTCTTCATCTTTCGGAGTGTTGTCCGTTCTTTTTTCTATCGGTGCAAGTTCTTCGGGAGTAAACCGTCTGAATGTCGATATTCCGTTCCAGAGTATCCTGATACTGTCGGTAAGTCCTCTGAATAAGCCTTCCTCGTAAAGCGATACAACTATGATACCTATGGGAACGGCAATGATCATACCGATCACTCCGCGGATCTCAAATCCTATAAACAGTAAAAACAGCGTGGGAAGCGGTGCAAGGCCTACCGAATCTCCGACTATCTTGGGCTGTATGAGCTGGCGTACCAGCTGACCGATACCCCATACAACGAGCATTCCGACACCCACAAAATAATCTCCGCCGACCAGAGCTATAACAGCCCACGGAACCATTACAAGCCCGGCTCCGAAAAACGGCAGGAAATCAAGAAATGCTATGCCCAGAGCAATGATGGCCGCGTAATCGATCCTTAATATCGTCATACCGATAAAGATCACAACATATACCCACAACTCTATCTTGAACTGAGCAACAAAGTAGCCGCCTACGGCACGCTTCATACCGCGATATGCGGTATTTAATTTATCAAGTGCTGCGTTTGGAATGATCTTACCCATTCCCTCTGTAAGATTATTATGTTCGGCAGTAAAAAAATACGCCGAAAGGATACACATGATTATCGCGATCAATACCGAAGGGATACTCTTGGCAACATTTGAAACCGCTGTCATGGTAGGCTTGGAAAGATTCGAGATAAGCTTTGTCACATACTCCTCTATTGAAGCCGCAAAATTATTGAGACTGTTGACCGTTCCCTTAGGAAGATACGAGAGATATGAATTGATCTTGGCTCCCATATCATTGAGTTCAGTCTCGATGGAAGGCCACTTCTCCGGCAATGTCGTAAACAGACCGATACTCTGAGTTATCAGGAAATACAGTATGAAATACACAACCGTAATCACCAGTGCGAGTATCAGAATGATCGCGATCGCCGAAGTGGCTTTTCTTTTTGTCTTAACCTTCTTCTCAAAAAATCTGACAAAC
>CACYCC010000114.1 GCA_902772805.1 uncultured Lachnospiraceae bacterium
TGTCGATCTTATCTGATGTGGACTGCTTTGCTTTATTCTGCTTCTTGTAGCAGCTCTTGATAATGGAAGCGATGTATACATATCTCTCATTTGTGATGATTGACTCAGCATCGTCTTCCAGTTCTTTTTCTGCTGCTGCAATATCTTTCTCGATATGATCCATCTTTTCTTTTGAGATGCCGAGCTTTGCAATGATCTTCTCATCTCTCTCGAAGATCTTGATCGCATACCATCTCTGCTTGTCCTCATTCATATCGTGAAGCACTGCTTCTTCGATATGTGCAAGTGCATGCTCAACGGGGCCGGAGAATGTGTGAGGCGGAATCGTCTTGGTGGACTTTGCAGCCTTAATTGCTTCCTCAGCTGCCTCCATGATGCCGGTACCCTTAAGAGCGGAAATTGCAACTGCTTTGCAGCCCATTGTCTCTGAAAGAGCTTCAAGATTGATCTTATCGCCGTTCTTTTCGACGATATCCATCATGTTAACTGCCATTACGACAGGAATTCCAAGCTCTGTTAACTGTGTTGTAAGATAGAGGTTACGCTCGAGGTTTGTACCGTCAACGATGTTGAGTACTACATCGGGATTCTCATCAATGAGATAATTACGCGCAACAACTTCCTCCAATGTATAAGGAGATAAAGAATAAATACCCGGAAGGTCGGTGATTGTTACGCCATCGTGCTTTTTGAGTTTACCTTCCTTCTTTTCTACAGTAACGCCCGGCCAGTTACCTACGAACTGGTTGGAACCGGTCAGTGCGTTAAAAAGTGTTGTCTTACCGCAGTTCGGGTTACCCGCTAAAGCGATCTTTATTTCTGAATTTGCCATTTTGTAATATGTCCCTCCGTTACCTGATTACTCGACTTCGATCATTTCCGCGTCAGCTTTACGAAGCGAGAGCTCGTATCCTCTGACCGTTACTTCGACCGGGTCTCCGAGCGGTGCCACTTTACGCACATAGATCTCAACACCCTTGGTGATACCCATATCCATGATCCTGCGCTTTACCGCACCCTCGCCGGTAAGCTTTGCGACCTTGACTGTCTGGCCTACCTTTACCTCTCTCAATGTCCTCACTGTCTGTTCCTCCTATATCATTATTTTCTTTGCTAATTCTTCACTGACAGCCACACGGCTTTCCTTAACCTTGACTATCAGGTTCTCACCGATCGCGCTTACGACGCTTACCTCTCCGCCGACCGTGAATCCCATGTCCTCGAGATGTTTCTTAATTTCGGGAGTTCCGCCGATCTTTCTTATGATCTGGGGCTGTCCAACTTCCGCATAAACGAGAGGCATCATAACCACACTCCTTGTCTGCCGGTCTTATTACCACGCATGTATAAATATAGTTAGAGTTCGCTAACCGCCTACAAGTATAGTTAGCAATCGCTAACGCGTCAAGTGTAACTTTCCGCTAATTTACTGAATTTTCTATTGAAAAAGCGTTTTTGATTTGGTAAGTTATTGCTAACTTTTGAATGGAGGCGTGATCATGGCGATACTGGAATCCGGCGAAATATATGTTGAAGCAATATATGTTTTGTCACTGGAATCCGAAAAGATCCGCGGAAAAGACATCAGCGAATACCTCGGCGTAACAAGACCGTCCGTAAGCCGCGCGCTGAATTCTCTCAGGGAAAGAGGCCTTGCCAGAAAAGAGAAAAACGGCTTGATCAGACTTACCGAGGGTGGACTGATACTCGCGAAGCATATTTATGACCGCCATCAGATTATCGCCCGCCACTTCATGGATCTGGGTGTCGACGAAAAGACCGCTAAAGAAGATGCAAGCCGTATAGAACGGTTTATAAGCGATTCCACGTTCAATGCCGTAAAAGCAAGCGTAATCAGACCTTCATAAATTCTTTACTCTACATAAAACTTTTATAAATATATAGATGATAAGATTATCGTGTAAAACCTTATACTTTTGAAAGGAACACGGATAGTCTAATGTATTATTCTAGTATCGGCATACTGGCATTGATAATGCATATGATCATCAATACGGACATATTGTTCCGCAGGCAGTCATCTGCCCAGCCGAAAACGAATAAGACATACCGCCGTTTCCTTTTTGCCGTAATGGTATATTACACCACTGATGCACTATGGGGTTTTCTGCTCGATCTGGGAATAATCCCATTAGTCTATGCTGACACCGTATTATATTTCCTCTCGATGGGCCTGACTGTATTTATGTGGGTCAGATACATCGCCCTGTTTCTCAATCTCGATAAGAAACGGGCTAATATCCTCAAATCGACCGGCTGGATCGTTTTCGGTTCCGAAGCAATTGCACTCATCATCAACAACTTCGTACCTATCATGTTCCACTTCACAGATGACGGTGAATACGTAGCCAGCTCGGCAAGATATATCGTTTTGTATATTCAGGTGGGGCTGTTTGTCCTGATCTCACTTGACACTTTGGCAACCGCCAAAAAGCAAGATGCACGAACTAAGAATCACCATCTGGCCATCGGCATGTCAGGCATCATAATGGCATTGTTCGTATTCCTTCAGGCTCAGTTCCCCCTCATGCCGTTCTATGCAATCGGATGTCTTTTGGCAACAACCGTAATCCACACATTCGTCGTTGTAGAAGAAAAGATCGACAGTAGCCGTAAACTCGGCATGGTCATGACCGTTGCCTACAGAGACCCTCTCACCAACGTTAAGAACGTCAATGCATATACCGAATTCAAAGAGAACATTGAGAACGATGTAAGGAACAAAAAAGTTCAGGCATTCGCAGTCGTTGTTTTCGATCTCAATGACCTTAAAAAAGTTAACGATACACAA
>CACYCC010000115.1 GCA_902772805.1 uncultured Lachnospiraceae bacterium
ATCTCCCGTGTAATCCCAATCTCGTCAAGTATCTCATCCTGAAGTGCTTCCATGACCTTACGCTCATCGTCATTTATATGATCGAACCCCGATAAATGAAGAAGGCTGTGTGTAATAAGGAATGCGATCTCTCTTTTATAAGAATGTCCGTATTCTTCGGCCTGCTTATGGGCGTGTTCAAGCGATATCATGATATCACCGAGTATAAGCTCGCCTGTATCCGGATCGAAGCACTCCGGATCATCTTCCGAAATATTTGAAAAATCGCCGGGCTTTTCAAATTCAAGCGCAGGAAAAGAAAGCACATCGGTTGAACTGTCAATATTTCTGAATTCTTTGTTTATGCCGCGTATCGTTTTATCATCCGTAAAAGTTACGTTTAAACAAAGTTCGTATGGGATGTCAAAACGAGCTGATACCGCTGCGGTCAGTGTCTTGATGAGCTCTTCGGCATCGAAAGGAAACTCTTCGTCAGTCTCATTTTCAACGTAAAAAGTCATAATAAAGGATCTCCTTTTTCATAATCTCTCTTACGTTTTTCATATCCCTTCCGGTCATGTCGGAATCGGCAAGGGCTTCTTTGATGTATTTCTTGTTAAGCATCGTATCGATAAGTTCGTTATAATTTACTTTTGCATTCTTATCCGAGGCAAAGATCTGCATTATGGAATATATGAGCTTGTCCGAAAGATAAACGATGCATGATTCCTTGCGGATAAGCGAGGAATTTCTGTCCGAAAACTCAACCAGTACTTTGGCGGCTTCCGGAGGAAATGAATTATCTTTTACAAACTTTTTAAGATCGTTCTGAGAGTATCCGAAACACTTCTTTATCCTGTGATAATAAGCCAGGTTTTTGGCCACATCGACATTGCATCCGCAGGCTTTGGCAATACGTTCGGTAAGATATGCGGTATGGATCGAACGGAAATACTCTTCTTTGGATTTTTCTTTTAATTTTATGAGAGCATCGTATTCCTGATCGTTTATCTCAAGATACATATTGCGGTAGCGGTTGGCAACATTGTCGTTAAAATACTTAAGTATACCGAACAAAATGATCGTATTTACGGAGATGTTTACGATGGGCATCAGGAACTGTTCAAGGTTTAATTCTTCATTTTTAAGAAATACGAATCCCGCCGTTTCAAATACCAGAAGCGTAAGCATTGATAAAAATATCGAAAAAGAAACCTTGAAATTCTCGTCTATGGATCTGAAAAGCATGATCGCTATCGCTGTTGAAAGAAAATAAACGATAAACGGCATCAAAAGATCTGTGCCTGTCAGCATGCATGACATCATAATAAGACCTGCGGTCGAAAACAGGCCTGTAAATCTGTTGGAAAACAGTGACATGGCAACACCGAGCGCAACAAACATCCATCCCGAAACATCAAAAAACGGATAAAGCGCACTTAATACAAGCGATATCTCATAAACGAGTACAAATCGAAAGATATGCTCGGTGTTATCGTAATCAAACGAGTTGTTTAAAAGTTCGTACAGAAAAGAAAAAGTCAGGAATAAGGCAAAAAGCGCAGTCATCACACCGATCTGCAAGATCTCGCCGTATGATTTTTTAAACAGAAAAGAAGCTCCGACAGCAACGAGTATTGTCGGAAAAAAGATCGATACAGCTGATATTATCAATGGCTTCTTTTCAAATGTTTCCAAATCTATCTACCTTTGTTGTTCTTTTTTTCTTCGTATGCGTCATAAGCGTTGACGATCTTCTGTACAAGGGGATGTCTTACGACATCTTTGCCGGAAAGTTCGCAAATCGATATACCGTCGATCTTTTTAAGTATCTTTACAGCTACGTCAAGGCCGCTCGGCATATCCTTGGGAAGGTCCTTTTGCGTGGCGTCACCGGTTATCACGACTTTCGAACCGAAACCTATTCTTGTTAAGAACATCTTCATCTGTGCGGGTGAAGTGTTCTGGGCTTCGTCGAGGATGATATAGGCATCTTCCAAGGTACGGCCTCTCATATAAGCAAGAGGCGCAACTTCAATAAGCCCTTTCTCCATGTTCTTTTGAAAATTTTCCGCGCCCATGATCTGATAAAGGGCATCGTAAAGAGGTCTTAAATAAGGATCGACCTTGCTCTGGAGATCGCCCGGCAAGAAGCCCAGTTTTTCGCCTGCCTCGATGGCCGGTCTTGTAAGAATGATCTTACTCACTTCATTGTTTTTAAAAGCAGTGATCGCCATAGCCATTGCAAGATAAGTCTTTCCGGTACCGGCGGGTCCGATCCCGAAAGTGATCATATCTTTTTTCATGGCATCAACATAATGTTTCTGCCCCAGAGTTTTAGGCTTTACGGGTTTTCCGAGCATGGTATGGCAAATAATGTCTTTGTCAAGTTCCGAAAGCCGTTCTTCATTTTGGTCTTTGGAAAGTTCTATTGCATAATCCATTTTCTGCTCTTCTATCCCCGATCTTCCCGATGTGCTTATAAGCTGTTTCATCATGGCGATACCGTGTTCGACGTTTACTTCATCGCCTATGACTTTTAAAACGCCGTCTCTGTTAATGAGCAAAATATTAAGTTCCCGCTCCATCTTTTCAAGATAGCGGTCGTTTTCGCCGAATAATGCTTTTAAATCTTCGGCTTTAAGTTCTAAAGTTTTTTCCATTTATTTGTGATATTTCTCGTTGTTGTTGATCTTGAATGCTCTGTATATCTGTTCAAGCAGTATCACTCTCATAAGCTGATGAGGAAATGTCATATCGGAAAAAGAAAGCTTAAGGTCCGAGCGCTTTTTAACTTCATCGCTTAATCCCAATGATCCTCCGATTATAAGATCGATACAGCTGTTCCCCGATGAAAAGATTTCTTCGATCTTTTCGGCAAATGCGGGGCTTGAATATTTTTTCCCTTCAACGCACAAAGAAATGACATATTCGTCATTTCTTATGGCTGATAATATGAGCTCGCCTTCTTTTTTAAGGACAAGTTCATTTTCCTTATCCGACGCATTGTCGGGTATTTTTTCATCGGGAAGTTCAGTGATCTCGATCTTTGAAAACCGGGACAGTCGTTTTACGTATTCTGCTACGGCCTCTTTATAAAAGTTTTCTTTTATCTTTCCGACACAAACGATCTTAATCTTCATCTTCGGAACCGAATATTTCTGAGTAATAGCTGTCTACCACATAGTATGAAAA
>CACYCC010000116.1 GCA_902772805.1 uncultured Lachnospiraceae bacterium
CGCATCAAGCAGATCATCACCAATATTCTCTCAAATGCCGTAAAATACACTAAAGAGGGTTCGATCACCTTCAAAGCGGGTTTTGAAAAAGAAAACGCCGATCCCAATTCGATCAGACTGTTTATAAGCGTTACCGATACGGGTATCGGTATAAAGCCCGAAGATCTGGATCGCCTCTTTAAAGCCTTCGAGCGTATAGAGGAGAAGAGAAACAGGAATATCGAAGGAACCGGTCTTGGAATGAGCATTGCACAAAGTTTTCTGGCAATGATGGGAAGCCATATTGATGTTCAAAGCGAATACGGAAAAGGTTCGACTTTCTCATTTGAACTTGTTCAGGGTGTAAAGAACTGGAATCCCATCGGCGATTACGAAGAGACCTTCAAACGTTCCGTTTCAGACAGAAAGAAATACAGAGAGAGTTTTATAGCGCCGCATGCAAGGCTTCTGGTGGTTGATGACACGCCTGTCAATCTTTCCGTTTTCCAAAGCCTGCTTAAGCGCACAAAAGTGCAGATAGATACGGCCGGCAGCGGAGACGAAGGCATTTCGTTATACAAGCAGAAACATTACGATGTTATTTTCCTGGATCACATGATGCCCGATAAAGACGGTATCGAGACACTCAAGGAAATGAAGGAGATCAAAGATACTCCCAATGCCGAGACTCCAGTTGTATGTCTTACCGCCAATGCGATCTCGGGTATGCGTGAAATGTATATCAATGAAGGTTTTGACGATTATATCACCAAGCCTATCGATCCCGACAGACTTGAAACGATGCTGCTTCAGTACCTTCCGAAAGGTAAGATCGCTCCGGCATCGGATGATGAAGGGGAAGATGATTTCTTTATCCCGGATTTCATTTTCAAACTTGATGACCTGGACGTTAATTCCGGTCTGATACACTGTGGTAGTCGTGAATCATATATGGTCACGCTTAAGATGTATCTTAATGCCGCTGACAAAAATGCGGATGACATAGAAAAATACTGGAACGTAAGGGATCTTAAGAATGTTACCATCAAGGTCCATGCGCTTAAGAGTACTTCACGTGTTATCGGAGCCTTAAAACTCGGAGAATTTGCGGGCCGGCTTGAAAAAGCGGGAGAATCCGGAGATACGGATACTCTTGAAAGAGAGATCGGAAAACTTCTTGCGGAGTACAGAGCTCTTGCAAAAGAACTTGAACCTTTAAAAGATCTTGATAATGATGCGGCGGGAGATGACCGGCCGATCATTTCCGATCGGGATATGAAAGAGGCCTACACCGCTATTGCGGAATTCTGTGCATCATTTGATTATGACAGTGTTGTCAATATCGTGGAATCGCTTGACAGTTACAGATTCCCCGAAGAAGAGGCAACCAGATTTGACGCTCTCAAAAAGGCAGTCGATAATTTTGATTACGACCTGATACCGGGGATTTTATCGGGGGGAGAAAAATAATGGCTAGCAAGATACTAATGATCAGCACCAGGACAGGGTTTATGGCTGATGCGCTTCAGGCAAACCTCAAAAAAGCGGGGTTCATTACCGTTCAGGCAGATCCCGACATCCGCAGTATAGAAGCGGGAAAAGAAGATGTTGATCTGATACTGATCCTGGCGGGAGATTATGTGTATGAAGCGGATGAAGCGCTTGTATACATCATGGATATCAGCAGGGACGAGGAACGCCCCGTCTGTCTGATCGGATATGACGATGAATTGACAGCGATCAAAAAATATATACCCGATCCCTATATAAAAAGGGAATTCAAGCGTCCTTTCGATGCCAAATACGTGGCGGAAGGATTGATGTCACTTGCCATGGAAGCCGAGGAAAAGCGGCTTGGCAAGCATATTCTTTTGGTCGATGACGATACCACGTTCTTAAAGATGTTAAGAGGGTGGCTGTCCGAAAAATACAGGATCACCGCAGTAAAATCCGGTATGCAGGCCATTACATATATGGCCAATCACCGCCCTGACCTTATATTGTTGGACTATGATATGCCCATTACTCCCGGGCCGCAGGTCATGGAAATGATAAGAAGCGAATACGATTACAAAGATATCCCGATCATTTTCCTTACCGGCAAATCCGACCGCGAGAGCATAATGAGCGTAATGAAATTAAAACCGGCGGGATATTTCTTAAAGACAATGCCACGCGATGAGCTTGTTGCATCGATAGATGCGTATTTTGAAGAACACAAGTGGGACAATATGTGATGGGGATCATATAAGTTACCGGGATCACAGGGGTTTACCCGGGGGAAAAGTGTGTTAATGATACGAAGCGGAGGCGGCATTTATGTTTAAAACAACAGGATTGCTCAAAAAGACACTGGTTTCGATACTTGTGATCGCACTGTTCGCGGGAACGACGGCGTGTGGCAACAAAACTGCCCAAAGTACGGAATTTAAACCCACACTCCCCACCGAGACATCGTGCTCTGTCAAGGTTGCGGGAACTTATTCAAACTTCGAATCGCTCGAAAGTGAATTTGAACGTTTCTATGAATATTATCCGAACGTAAGTCTCAATTACGTTTATCTGGATGATTACGAAAATACCATTGCAAGCGCTTTGATGAGTGACGAGGCTCCCGACATCTATGTCACAGGTTCGTGGATGATCGAGAACGAAAAAATGGCTTCGGTGCTTGAAAGTGCGGAGGTGCTTTCCGATCCTTCTTTAAATATCAATATGGACTGTTTCCGTGAAGGTGCGAAATGGACTCTTCCAAACGGCGATGTAGTCATGCTCCCCATATTCACAAGATCCTACGGAATGCTGGTAAATATGGATATCTTTGAAAAGCACGGACTTGAGGTTCCCAAAGATTATGCAAGCCTTACAGATGTCTGTGATAAGCTTAAGGCCGCAGGATATGAAAATCCTTTAATGGGAGCGAACGGTACTACGACTTCCGGAATTTACTATTCATTCGGTTTCCCGATGTTCTGCGACAATGTCCTCAAGCATCCCGAATCTGTCGATCTTTTAAATGCCATGGACAGTTCCGCAGGCGAGATGATGCGCCCCTCACTCGAAAGACTTAAAACTTTTGTGGACTCGGGATATCTTGATCCCGCCACCTGTTCGGCTGAGATGGAAGACGATTACAATGCGGTCATATTGCGGTTTTTTGAAGGCGATGTACCGATGATGTTAGGAAGCGGCGATATGGTTTCGGGTACGGCCAAGCGTGAGAGCAAATCGGAAGCTTATACGGCAAATCCTTTTAAATATCAGTTCTTTGTAGTGCCTCTCGGCGATGACGGCGGGTATTTCCTTGACAATGTCAATCTGTTTTTCAGTGTAAACAAAAACAGCGCCAATCTTGATATGACCAACGAATTCATAAGATTTCTTACCCAGGAAAAAGAACTCGGAAATATGGCAGCCATCAAACGACTTATCACACCTACAAACGATTTCTCACTTGATGAAGTTTATTCGTCTCTTGAAGGTTTCCCCGATGATAAGTCATTCAGTTACCGGGAGACCGGGCTCAGCGATGCCGTCAACAAAGAATACCGCGCAGCCGCTTACAAGGTTGCGAACGGCGAGATGAGCGTAGATGAGGCGATAAAAGCGTACGGAAGCCTGTGGGAATGATCGGGCCGGTGTGAGCGATCGAGCCCCGGAAATGACAGAGTGTTTGCGGATTATCCGGTGCCCGCAGACGGAAAGGAAATTTAATGGAAGAGCGCGTAGTTGTTGTAGACGATGATGCGATCATATTGAAGAATGCTAACACCGTCCTTGCACAGGCAGGATTTAAGGTTACCTGCCTTAAGAGCGGGCGGATGTTACTTGACTATGTCACCAAAAACACGATCGACATGCTGTTATTGGACATCAAAATGCCCGACCTTGACGGATTTGAAACCCTTGGGCTTCTTCGTAAATGGGAAAAAGAAAACGAAAAGCCCGAGATACCGGTCATTTTCTTTACGGCAAACGACGATTGTGCATCGGAGACTGCGGGACTTTCCCTCGGCGCCATGGACTTTATCAGAAAACCCTTCGCCGCGGAAGTTCTGACACTTCGTGTAAGACATCTTTTGGAGCTTATAAGACTTCAGAAAGATCTTAGTGCGGAAGTCATACGCAAGACCAAAGAAGTGGAAGGACTTTCACTTCATGTGGTACATACGCTTGCCGATGCGATCGATGCAAAAGATGCCTATACAAAGGGACATTCGGGAAGAGTTGCCGACTATTCCAGGGAAATCGCCAAAAGATACGGTTATTCTCCCGAACGCCAGGAAGAGATATATATGATGGGGCTTCTTCACGATGTCGGAAAGATAGGTGTGCCCGATGCGGTCATCAATAAACCCGGAAAACTTACGGATGAAGAATATGATAAGATAAAAACCCATCCCGGAAGAGGTGCCAAGATACTTGAAAACATCGTGGAAATGCCCAAACTTGCAACAGGCGCGAGATGGCATCACGAACGTTTCGACGGAAGGGGTTATCCCGACGGACTTGCCGGTGAGGATATTCCCGAAGAGGCAAGGATCATCGCGGTTGCCGATGCATATGATGCGATGACCAGCCACAGAAGTTACAGAGACGTTATCCCCCAGGAAGTGGTAAAAGGCGAACTTGAGAAAGGTTCGGGAACCCAGTTCGATCCCAAATTTGCGGCAATAATGCTGGAAATAATTAAAGAAGACGTTGATTACAAACTTCACGAGCCGTAATTTATTTTGGTTAATAATCTGTTCTTTTTGCAATGCTATAATGCTTCGAACGTATTCGGACGATATAGTGTTGACGGGTGAGAGCACCCGGTAAGAAGCGGAGAGACCAAGCATGATATACTATGATGATTTGCCCCTAAACGAAGAAATATTGAAAGCCCTCGGTGAGCTGTCGATCAATTATGTGTTTCAGCCCATATTCAAGGCTGACGGCAAAACCGTATATGCCTATGAAGCACTTATGCGTCCCACCGAGATGACGGTTACCGAGCTGATAGAGGATTATACAAAAAGAAACAAGCTTCATGTTCTGGAAGTTGCAACCTTCTTTGGAGCTATGCAGGCTTATTTCTTAAGAGGCTACGAGCAGAGGGTTTCCATCAATTCATTCCCGTCCGATTGCATGCAGGGTGAAGAGGCGGACGCATTTCTTGAATACTTCGGGGAAGAGATTCGCGGAAGGATGATCATCGAGAATCTGGAATATCCCTATTTTTCACCCAGGCACTGGGAGATCAAGCGTGAATCGGTAAAACATATGGATAACCTTCTGTCGGTCGATGATTTTGGCAGCGGTATCAATGATATCGAAAGAGTTGATATAATGTCGCCGGACATCGTAAAACTTGACAGAGAACTTATATCCGGAATAGATCACATTACCGAAAAGCAGGAAAATGTGAAAAAACTCGTGCAGTATTTCCACTCACACAAAATACTGGTCGTAGCGGAAGGCGTAGAGGAAAAAGAAGAATTTGATTATCTTGTAGGTCTGGGGATCGACCTCTTCCAGGGATTCTACTTAGCCCGCCCGGCTTGATCGGAATATCGTTAATATGGATCCACAAAAAAAATACGGAAAAACTTTATTGGCGTGTTATCTTGGGTTTGTAACCCAGGCTATCTGCGCCAATTTTGTTCCTCTCCTTTTCATGGTGTTTCATGAAAACTATAAAATATCTTTCGGAAAACTGGCTCTTATTTCCACAACTTTCTTTTTTACACAACTGATCGTGGACTTTATCTGTGCCAAAGCGGTGGATAAGATCGGCTACAGGCCGTGTATCGTTGCCGCGGAGGTAACAAGCGGACTGGGACTTATGTCGCTTGCGATAGTGCCGGATCTTTTGCCCTCCCCTTTTATCGGGATACTCATCTCAGTAATAATTTATGCCATAGGAAGCGGACTTACGGAAGTGCTGGCAAGTCCGATCGTTGAAGCGTGTCCGTTTGAAAACAAAGAAACCGCTATGAGCCTTTTGCATTCTTTTTACTGCTGGGGATCTGTGGCGGTGATACTGGGTTCGACCGTGTTTTTCACATGCATCGGTCTGGATAAATGGAAGATACTTGCCGTTCTGTGGTCGTTGATACCGCTTGCAAACATATATAACTTTGTAACCTGTCCGATCGAAAAACTCACCGATGACGGCGAAGGCATGTCGATGGGGCAGCTTCTTAAGACAAAGTTCTTTTGGCTCTTTATCGTATTGATGGTATGCGCCGGCGCTTCGGAGATCTCCATGTCGCAGTGGGCATCGGCATTTGCGGAATCGGCGCTTCATGTATCCAAAACCGTGGGCGATCTGGCGGGACCGTGCGGCTTTGCCGTATGCATGGGTATCAGCCGGACGCTGTACGGAAAATTCGGCGAGAAAGTCGATCTTTCCATATTTATGATCGCGTCGGGTATACTGTGCCTTGCGTGCTATCTGCTGGCAGCTCTGGCAGGCATTCCGATACTCGGCCTTATCGGGTGCGCGGCTTGCGGCTTTTCCGTCGGGATCATGTGGCCGGGATCGATAAGCATATCGTCAAAGATTATGCCGCGCGGCGGGACTGCGATGTTTGCGCTCCTTGCCCTTGCGGGCGATCTGGGCGGTGCCGCCGGCCCTGCGATACTGGGCAATGTTTCGCAGGCAACGGGAGACAACTTACAGGCGGGCGTGCTTGCAGGTATAGGATTTCCTATCGGGCTTGTTATATGCGTGCTGCTTGCACGAAAGAAATACAGAGAATAACCGCAGATCAAAGGACGGGGTGAATGCGGATGTTATTGTCGGGCCGATCGCCAATGATACGCTTTTTGATACTCTCGGGATCATTTCAAGCGGTTATTTAAGTACCGAAGAAGCTCTTAAACTTCTTAAGATCGGGCCTGAATACACACAGGTCGTCATAAAGACCGAAAAAGCGGCCGCGAACCTTCGCTTTATAGGATCCGAGCGGATCGAAAAGATAGAAGCGACGGCCATGCAGCAGGAACAGGATGCATATCTTGAGGCCTTCGCAAAAGAACTCGACTTTCCATAAATGAGACATGCGAACAAGGGGCTCTCCCGCTAATGCGGGAGGGCCCCTTTTGTTATAGATTCAATCTATAACTCCGCATAGATAACAGCAATTAGCGTAAACTCGGGCGCTGTGTTTATATGTTATTTAAATTCAGGCGGCCAAAACCGCTAAGCAAAACCCGGGAAACAAAAAATACAAAAACACAGCGTGCCAAAACTTAAGCGCTGTAGACCACAAATAAAGATTTGAGAATGGAGGAACACTAAAATGGCAGATTACAGAGAAAGCATTATAAAGTATGCGGATGACAACGCGAAGGCATATCAGGATATCGCACTTGCGATCCACGACAAGCCCGAAGTCAGCAACTATGAGTTTTTTGCAAGCGAGACACTTTCAAACCAGCTTAAGTCGATCGGCTTTGAGATCGAACTTCCCGCAGCGGGACACAGAACGGGATTCGCCGCAAGATATAAGAGCGGCAAGCCCGGCCCGACAGTAGTTTTCCTGGCCGAGTACGACGCACTCGCAGGTCTCGGTCACGGATGCGGCCACAACGTTTTCGGAGCGATCTCCTCACTTGCAGCCGCATCGTTTAAATCGATAATCGATGATCTTGGCGGGGAAGTAAGGGTTTACGGTACTCCCGGTGAAGAAGGAGGAGAAGAGGGATCCGCAAAAGCTTCTTTTGCCGACAAAGGATATCTGGACGACGTCGACTTTGCACTCTGCACACACCCCGGTACCAAGACTCACAACGGATTATCGACCAGGAATTACGCATGCGCACCCGTTGACATCGAATTCCACGGCAGAAGCGCTCACGCGGCGGGATGCCCCCAGGACGGTCTCAACGCACTCGACGCACAGATACTTGTTTACAACGCGATCAGCGTTTTGAGGCAGCAGCTTACGGACCGTATCCGTATCCACGGCATCATCGTAGATGGCGGCCTCGCACCGAACGTTATCCCGGATTACACGAAATCAAAATATTATCTTCGTGCCGCAGACAGGGAAACGCTCGACGACCTCTACGCTAAAGTCGAAAACATCGTAAAAGGTTCGGCGCTTTCAACGGGAACGGAAGGCAGCATGCATCTTTATCAGAACCTCGTGGAGAACATGGTACTGACTCCAAAGCTTGACGCGGTATACGAAAAGAACCTTAATTCCCTCGGACTTACCGTTGAACATCTTCCCAATCCCTATAAGGTGATGCCCGGTTCAAGCGATGTCGGTAATATCTCCAAAAAGGTGCCCACGATCCAGACGATACTCAGCATCACGGACAAAGAGATCCCCGGCCACTCAATAGAAATGGTAGAGGCATCCGCATCACCAAAGGCACTGGAAACCATAGTAGTCGGGGCAAAAGCACTCGCACTTACGGCCCTCGATCTTTTTGAAGACCCCGCACTTCTTGAGGAGATCAAGGAGGATCACAAATACAATCTGGAGCATTCCAAGGAGTTTCCGCTTCAGTAAGGAGATAAACGCAACATGATCCAAGTAGAAAACATATATAAAACATACCGGCTCAAGGACCAGACGGTCAAAGCGCTCGACGGTGTTTCCATTGAGGCTCCGGACGGAACGATCTTCGGAGTGGTCGGCTTCTCGGGAGCAGGAAAATCCACGCTTGTAAGGTGTCTTAACTTCCTGGAATATCCCGATGAGGGCACGGTCACTATAGGAGATTTCGGTACGATCTCAGCATCGGGCGGCAAACTTTTCCGTGACGGCAAGGAGATAAAAGAGCGCGATCTGAGGCTCATCCGCAGAAACATCGGAATGATCTTCCAGCACTTTAACCTGCTTGACCGATGTACGGTGCTTGAAAACGTGGAATATCCGCTTAAGCACACCGGCAAAAAATCCGCGGAGATCAAGGCGAGAGGTCTTGAACTTTTAGAGCTCGTCGGCCTTTCCGATAAAGCTTACGCTTACCCTTCACAACTTTCGGGAGGGCAAAAGCAAAGGGTTGCCATCGCAAGAGCACTGGCCAACAATCCAAAGATCCTGCTCTGCGACGAAGCGACTTCCGCACTCGATCCCGAGGCAACCGATTCGGTACTGGCACTTTTAAAAGAACTTAACGAAAAACTTAACCTTACGATCATCATCATTACCCACGAAATGGCAGTCATCAAA
Source organism: uncultured Lachnospiraceae bacterium (assembly GCA_902772805.1). GTDB lineage: Bacteria > Bacillota > Clostridia > Lachnospirales > Lachnospiraceae > UBA1258. The sequence goes on from CACYCC010000116.1 coordinate 9,156, forward strand.
GCGATCGCCAAGCAGGTTGCGGTAATGGAAAACGGAAAGATCATCGAGCAGGGCGACGTATACGAAGTGTTTGCAAATCCCGGGCAATCGGTCACCAAACAGTTTCTCGATACCGCCAGCAGCCTCGGAAATCTGCCGGGACTCATTGAAAGCGGTCACGAACTCGTTGCCAAAAAAGAAAATGAGAAACTCCTTCGCCTTACCTATACAAGAGACAGCGTAGGTGACGCCCTGATCTCCAAGATCGCAAGAGAGTGTGATGTCGACATCAACATCGCGCTTGCCAACATAGATATCATTCAGGATGAACCGCTGGGCGGCATAATCGCATCGATCCGCGGTTCCGATGACAAGATCGAAAAGGCACTTGAGATATTTAAAAAATGTGATGTCAGAACGGAGGAAATAGAACGTGATTGAGTTATTACACAAATATGCACCAAACGTATATAACTACCGTGACATTTTCGCCAAATGTTTAAACGCGACATGGCAGATGTTTTTGATCGCAGGACTGTTGATACTGCTGATCGGCGGAACCTTCGGCGTGATACTCGTGATCACGGGAGAAGGCGGCATCCATCCGGTAAGGAGCGTACACCTTGTATTTGAAGTGGTCACCAACATCTTCAGATCGATACCGTTCATCATCCTGCTGATATTCCTGATCCCGTTTACCCGAATGATCACGGGAACTGCGATAGGAGTACGAGGCGCCATCGTACCGCTGGTATTCGGCGCAGTTCCCTTCTTTACAAGGCAGATGGAAAGCGCTCTTGCAGGCGTTGACAAAGGTAAGATCGAAGCAGCCAGATCGATGGGCAGCTCAACTGCAGGGATCGTCTTCAGGGTATATCTTAAAGAAGCGGTTCCCGGCATCATAAGAGCCGTCACCATCACATCGATCTCGCTGATCGGCTTAACGGC
>CACYCC010000117.1 GCA_902772805.1 uncultured Lachnospiraceae bacterium
TGTAGATATAGGGATAAAGCCTGTCGACAGACCTTATCATCTTGTTGAAGCCGGCGATATAAAAGATGTATTCGCCGAAAGGAACAACTATTCCAACAAAGGAACCTACGGATATACCGCACTTATCGGGGGCTCCGAGATGTACAGCGGCGCGATAAGACTTGCTTATATGGCCAATGCGGCAATGCGCGCGGGGGCGGGTGTTGTAAAGGTTGCCGTTCCTGAGTCTATACGGGCAGAAGTTTCGTCTCATATACTTGAAAGCACATTATTCCCCATGCCCTGCAATGACGGCCTCATGATGTTTGACGGCCATAAAATGGAAATGCTTATCGCAAACGTGAGATCCGTCGCATTCGGAATGGGCATCGGAACCGGCGAAGACACAAGATCGATACTCGAATATTTAATAAATCATTATCAAAAGACTCTTATAATCGATGCTGACGGATTGACGGAACTTGCGACGCTTGGCCGGGATATCTTTAAGCATTCGTCTGCTAAGATCGTTCTGACCCCGCATATCAAAGAATTTTCCCACCTTACGGGACTTACGATCGATGAGATCCTTGCAGATCCCATTGGGACCGCCAAGAGATATGCAGGGGAGACGGGATGCGTTCTTTTGCTTAAAGGTCCTTCCACGGTTATTACCGACGGCGATGAAGTGTTCATCACAGACCGAGGGTGCTCCGGGATGGCTACCGCCGGAAGCGGTGATGTTCTGTCGGGAATATTGTCGGCCGTCACGGCATACGAGCCCGATCTTTTAAAGGCCGTATGCGCTGCTGCATATATCAACGGCCGTGCGGGTGAACTGGCCCAAAGCATGCACGGAAGCATCAGTATGATCGCAAGCGACACGGTTTCAATGCTGGAGGCTGCGATCGGGGAGATCGTAAATTCATGAAAAAACGCGGAATCTTAAAGATTTTTGTAATGCTCATCATTATGTCAGTTGCCCTTCCGGCATGCGGAGGCACGGATACGGAGACATCTGTCGAGCGCACCAAAAGGTCCGAAAGGGACAGCAAAGATAAAAATTCAAAGAACGATGATACCCGCGAAAAGAATAGCGGGAAAAAGTCCAAAAAATCTTCGGATACCGACGATGCCGCCGACGGGGACGATACTTCGATCCACGTAAATGACGGAAAGACCGTTGACGGATACGATATAAAAACGGTATCCGGGAACTTAAACGAGAAGCTTGATTACCGTTTCTCTTTAAATTCGGACGGCTCTCTTAATGTTATTTTCAATGAGCTTGCCGTGATCAAACTTCCAAAGAGCTGGAATGGCAAGGTTGTTGCCTATGAAAGAGGCGATAACGTACAATTTTGCCACAGGCAGACAGATGAAGCGGGCGGAGACGGCCTTTTATTTACCGTATGTCTGTACTCAAGCAGGGAAACACCTCCCATGCCTGATGTATACTGGATGGCGGACAGCTCTGACGGGTATTCGTATTATCTTTATACTCCTTCTGATTTCAGAGGGGACGAATCCGACGCCGACCTTCAAAAAGAGTATTCAAAACTGTTTGAAGAAAACTTTGATGTCATCATGAGCATTCATGAATTCGATCCGGCATCGGACGGTCAAAAGGCCGATACTGACAAAAATGAGGCGACGGACAAAGACAAAGCGACGGACAAAGACAAAGCGACGGATAAAAGAAAAGTGACGGACAAGGATATCAAAACGACTCCTTCCGACACTTCAAAGATTACTTACGAAAAATACAAAGACCCTACGGGATATTTTACAATGGAGATTCCCAAGGGATGGAAAGTATCGACCGGCGGAGATGCGATACACTATTTTATTGCGGTATACGATCCCACAAACACGGATCGAAGGATATATGTTCAAATGCTTGCGGAAGGCTTTGCAAGTGATTATGCCAACGAGTATTACAAGACATGGTTCGGTTACGATCCGGGATATCTGATCATTCCGGATGCGACTGTCAAAGGCTTTTTTGAAAGTTTTGCCGGTAATTCCGAAGTTGATCCGCATGCCCGGTATTACGGGTTTTCGTTTGTGGACAATCTCGGAAAACTTGATTCGGGTGCCGGTATCGTACAGGGGACCGCATACTCGGAAAATGGCAACAGGATAGAAATGATAGCTACGGCGCTTGTTCAGACAATTGCCGATACTTCCGGTCTCGGGCTTGATGTGGTATATGCAAACGGTGTATGCATGTTGGCTGCCGGGGAAAGCGAATTTACCGACTGGGTGCCCATACTTGATAAGAGTGTGGGAACGCTTTCTTTTACCGACTCTTTCTGGAAACAAAGAAACCGCGAATGGGCCAATGTCATTAAGACAACCCAGTATGTAAGTCAGAAATGGAACGGTGTATCTGACGGTATAATGTCATCCTGGGAAAAAAGAACAAACTCCCATGACATCATACGGCAGCGTGAGTCCGATGCAACGCTTGGATATGACCGTGTGGTAGATACCCAGACAGGTAAGATATACAGAGTCGATACGGGGCTTATGGACGGTTATTCGGGAAGCAGGTATGAGATACTTGAAAGCGGTTCGAGTCTTTACAACGAACCGGTTGACGGGTATATAACGATAAAATAGTACACAACAGGGGGACAGGTATGAAAAATATCACACTTGGCAAGACAAACATAACGGTACCGCAGAACGGTTTCGGAGCACTTCCGATACAGCGTGTCGATCTTGAGACGGCTGTCGGGATCCTTCGCAAGGCTTATGACGGCGGTATGAGGTTTTTTGATACCGCAAGGGCATACAGTGACAGTGAAGTTAAACTCGGCGAAGCTTTCGGAACGGGATATGTTAACCGTGAAGACATTATAATTGCCACCAAGACAACTTCCAAAAACCCCGAAGATTTTAAGAAAGACCTCGAGACATCTCTTAAAAACTTAAAGACAGATCATATCGATATCTATCAGTTCCATCTGATGGGTCAGTGCTATAAGCCCGGCGACGGGACGGGGATGTATGAATGCATGCTGGAAGCCAAACGCGAGGGTAAGATCCGCCATATCGGCGGTACGGCCCACAAGATCGGCATCGCACGTGAACTCGCCGAGTCGGGGCTTTATGAAACGGTCCAGTACCCCATCAGTTATCTGGCTGACGATCAGGAGATAGACTTTATCAGATTATGTCAAAAGAACAATGTCGGCGTGATCTGTATGAAAGGCATGGCAGGAGGACTTATCACCAATTCAAAAGCAGCCATGGCTTTTGTAAGTCAGTTCGACGGAACCGTACCGATTTGGGGAATACAGCGTGAAAGCGAACTTGATGAGTGGCTTTCGTATATGAAGGACACTCCCGAAATGGATGACGAGATCCGTGCCTTTATCGAGTCGGAAAGAAAAGAACTGATGGGTGAATTCTGCAGAGGATGCGGTTATTGCATGCCTTGTACCGTCGGTATACAGATCAATCAGTGCAACAGGATGAGTTTGATGTTAAGACGTGCTCCGAGTGCGGGCTGGCTGTCCGAAAACTGGCAGGCCGAGATGGCCAAGATAGAAAACTGTATTTCCTGCGGCGCATGCCTTCCCAAGTGTCCTTATGAGCTTGACATACCGAGCCTTCTTAGGAAAAATCTCGAGGATTACAGGGAAGTTCTTAAGGGGAACAGGGTAGTATAGGCAATGCACTTTCGCGGTCAAGATGCTATAATGGATCGTAAGAATTTCACCGAGGTATTGGGATTTGATAAATAAGAGTGATGAAGAGGAACTTAAATCTCTTCGTAAAAGAATATTCATAACCGGCTACAAAGGCGGCATGGCGCATCTTGCGTCATGTTTTTCGTGCCTTGAGATGCTGTATGCATTGTACATAAAAGGTATCTTAAAGATCGATCCCACGGATCCCAAGCAAAAAGACCGCGACAGGTTCATACTCAGTAAAGGTCATGGCGGTCTTGCGCTTTATGCCGTTTTGGAACGTGCAGGACTGATAGAAAAGGATATGCTTGACTCCTATCTCAAAGAAAATTCGCTTATCGGCGGGGAACCCTGTATGCGAGACTGCGAGTGGGTTGAGGCGACCACGGGGTCATTAGGACACGGGCTTTCAATGGGTCTTGGCATTGCAATGGCACTTAAGCTCGATAAAAGTCCGGCTTATGTGTATGTGATGCTCGGTGACGGTGAACTCGAAGAAGGAACCGTATGGGAGGCCGTCATGGCAGCCCATTCCTTTGGTCTTGATAACCTTATAGCGATACTTGACTGCAATAAGATACAAAAAATGGACAGTGTGGCAAATACCATACGTGAGCCCCACTGGGTCGAAAAGTTTGAAAGCTTCGGCTGGGCCGTTTATGAGACATCCGGCCATGATATCGACGCTTTTACAAAATGTGTACACAGGGTAAAAGAAAATGCATCCGGCCCTTCACTTATCATTGCCGATACCGTAAAGGGAAAAGGCGTGTCGGTCATGGAAAACAATCCCAACTGGCATTTTAAACTTCCGGGGAAAAGGGATCTTAAGGTTTTCATGGAAGAACTCGGCATAACCGAAGAAGAACTTGCATAGCAATGTGACTGAAACGGAGAGATATGAACAGCGCATATATAGGAAAACTCATGGAACTGGCGGAACGTGACGAAAGAGTCATTCATCTGCTGGCAGACAGCGGTACGGGATATGACGAGATGTTTCGAAGAAACTTCCCAGACCGCATATATAACTTCGGGATAGCGGAAGAAAACATGGTTGCGGCCGCTGCGGGAATGGCTGCCGCGGGCAAGATACCGTTTGTGTTTACTGCAGGTGCTTTTCTTGCCTATCGTTCGATGGAATTTATAAGAGATGATGTGTGTTTCCAGAATCTTAATGTCAAGATAGTCGGGATGGGAAGCGGACTTTCCTGGAGTTCGCTCGGTCCTACCCACCATACCACCGAGGATATTGCGGTTTTAAGATCGATACCGAATCTTATGATACTTTCGCCCGCAACGCCCAAACAGGTTGCGGAGTGTGTCGAAAAGGCATACGAGCATAACGGGCCCGTTTATATCCGTATCGGTATGAATCATGAGCGCGAATTTTATGACGGGGATACAGCCGAGACCACTGAACCGGATGTTTTGTTTGACGGTAAAGATGCGGTAATATATGTTACGGGAAGTATTCTCGAAGAAGTATATGAGTGTTGTGAGAAGCTTAAGTCACAGGGGATCGGTGTAAAGCTTGTGAATGTTACAACATTGAAACCGTTTGACGAACGGTTTTTCCTTAAAGACGCAGCTTCGTTTGACACCGTTATCACCGTGGAAGAGCATAACATTCACGGCGGGCTTGCGGGAATACTTGCGGAGATCGCAGTCTTTAACAAAGCGGGTGTTAAGATAGTTCCGATAGGCATAGAAGATTCTTTTGCCGCAGGATACGGAGATATAAAGGGCGTACGAAAAGCTAACGGGCTTGATGCCGACAGTATATATGAAAAGATCAGGAAAGCTATCGGCCGATGATATGAATGCCGGCCGGGCGGACCGGGTGAGTTGTTGTACGGAGAAGAGATGAACGAGTATAAATATGACGATATAACGATCGGTACGGAAGCATCTTTTGTAAAGACGGTCACACCCGAAATGGAAGATGCATTCAGGACCATAACGGGCGATGAAAATCCGCTCCACAAGGATGATTCGTTTGCAGTTGAAACGGGAGAGGGACGGTTTAAGTCACATGTGTCGTTCGGGATGCTGACGGCTTCGCTTTATTCGACACTCGCAGGCGTTTATCTTCCGGGGAAATACAGCCTGATACACAGTTTTGAGGATCTTTCCTTTACGAACCCGGTTTATGCGGGGGATGAGCTTACCGTTTCGGGAAAAGTTATTGACAAGACAGATGACTTTAAGCTTATCGTGGTAAAGGCAATGATCAAAAACGGGGACGGGAAAACGGTCTCCAAGGCAAAGATCAAGATAATCGTGATGAAATAAGGCTTTGTCCGTATGGCAAGGCTTCCGGATATGAAGGGAGAAGTTATGACAAGAGAAGAAGTTTATGAAAGACTCAATGCGGTTTTTAGGGATATTCTGGATGACGATTCCATCGAACTGCACGATGAGACCGTAGCGGACGATGTTGACGGATGGGATTCTTTTGAACATATCAATCTTATAGTGGGTGTTGAAAAAGAATTCGGATTCAAGATCCCTATGGGAAAAGTGGTTACCATGAAAAATGTGGGAGAAATGGTAGATATCATACTTCAGATGGGACATTGAGTCCCAAGGGACTTAAGCCGACCGATACGGAGCGGAGCAAACTATGGATTATTCGAAATTTATCGAATCGTTTAGCGGTGTCGCATGCGTGGTATCGCTCAGACAGAAAGCGGACAGTGAAGGAAATGTCATAACGATCGCGGCTGCAAACAGGAAATATCTTGCATCCGTTAATAAGCTTGACGAAGAATTCGTGCCTAACAGACCTTATAACTATTACATAGCGGACGATCCGAATTTTGTGGCATTGGTGAACGGATGTGTCGCAGATGGCAAGATCTGCCATCAGTATGTGAATGCCGAACGTTATAAGGCCTGGCTCGATCTTTATATGATCCCGCTTGAGGAAGACGAAGAAGGAAACAGATATTGTCTGTTTTCTTATGAGATGACCAAGAATTCGGATTCGGACAAACTGATCGAGATATCGGAAAAGACCGCATATATGGTATTAAAGACCTGTATCAAATTCCGTGAAAACACAGGCTTTAAAGAAACGCTTGATTCGATCGTTAAAGATATCAGACTTCAGTGCGAGTCTGATGGATGTGCCATAATACTGACCGATCCGATATTTCACAGGATAGATATGCTTTGCTTTGACAGTGAAGGTGGTTTTGCCCCGCCCGAAGATGATGTTTTCTTTAAAGATGAATTTTATGAGATCGTTAAGAAGTGGCATAACGTTCTTGCCGGATCAAACTGTATCATCATTTCAAGTGAGCAGGAATTGAAGGCGATAGAAAAGAAGGACAAGGGATGGTACGATTCTCTGGTAATGTCCGGAGTAAAGAGTCTTGTTCTTTATCCTTTAAGAGTGGGCGAAAACTTCTACGGTTATATCTTCGCTTCAAACTTTAACCCCGATAAAACGGTATTTATAAGAGAAGTCATGGAACTTAACTCTTATATACTTTCGGCGGAAGTTGAAAATTACAGGATGCGTCAGGCTCTTGAAAACTTAAGCAGGACCGATATGCTTACGGGCGTTCTTAACAGTAATGCCATGAACGGCAGAGTTAAAAGACTTGCTTCGGGCGAAGAAAAACCTGCGATCGGCATCGGCGTCATTTTTGTGGATGTTAACGGATTAAAAAAGGTCAATGATACAAACGGGCATGCCGCAGGCGATGATATGTTAAGAAAAGTGGCCAATAAGCTTATGAATGTCTGCGGTGACAGGGAGTTATACAGAGCGGGAGGAGATGAATTCCTGATCATTGCCGATACCGGCCGGGAACAATTTGAAAAACTCTGTGAAAATCTTAAGTCACAGTCCCGGGTTGAAGGGGAACCTTCTTTTTCCGTAGGAGCATGTTACGGTGAGGACGGAACGGATATAAAGGCGGTCATGAAGAAAGCCGATACCGAAATGTATGCCAACAAGGCAGATTTCTACAGATGCAATCCCGGTCTTGACAGAAGAACACATTAGATCGGAGAATGCGACGGTATATATAGATATTTAATCAAAGAATGAATTGCGAAGTTCATCCAAGGAAAGGATGAGCTTCGATGCAAGTACGGGTCGGCTGTTATGCCGGCCTGTTTCAATATCAAGGGAAGTCATGGCACCGCCGGCACCAAAGTCGGATCTTGTCTGATGCACCCGGATGCCGATGCCGACAACAAGGGTACGGATCATTCCGCTTTCCACCTCCATATCGGTCTGAGTCAGAATGCCGCAGAATTTACGATCGTTTATGAAAAGTTCGTTTCCCCTGAATGTGGGAGCGATACCGGTAAGATCCTTTATAACGCTATAGACAGCCGTTCCCACACGTTTTGTGATGGATTGCCAGTCGGATACAAGCGCAGATTCGCCACGTGAGGTGTCTGGTTTTATAAGATAAGAAAGATAGATACCCTGAGCTTTGGGTGAGTCGAAATGCCCGCCTTTACGTCCGCGGCCGTCGGTCTGCATTTCCGCAAGTACAGTCTGACCGTCCGGAGCGTTTTTTTGAGCCATCTCCATGAGATAACTGTTGGTTGAGGATGTGGCGGGAAGACAGATGACGGTTTCCATACGCTTAGGCGTAAGACACGACAAAAGCGTTCCGGTGCAGAGCGCATCGGGGATCGTTGAAAGTCTGTAGCCCCGGTTCGTGACGGACTCAATGTCATAACCTTCGTCACGAAGCCCACGGATAGCCGTGCTTACGGCAGCACGACTTAAATTCATGCTTTTGCCGGCTTCTTCTCCGGATATGAAATTGCCCCCCGCCCGCATTAAGAGGGCGAGGACGTGATCTTTTGTGGAAATGTTCATGCCATGATTATAGCAAAAATGAACGGTCACAACACGTTTCGATTTTCTTTTTTCCCGAAATCAAGTAAATTTGCCTTGATCAGCACGCCGCGCAGCATAGTGCCGAAAAATCCGGCAAGTATGATCTTTAAGATAGCGGTGGGGATGAAGGGTACCACACAGGCTGTAAGAGCTGTTGCGAGATTACTCTTTGCAACGACGATAAACCAGACGGTGCCGACAGCATAGTTGACTACGGCACCCAGTACCAGCCACAGCCACAAAAACGGGCTTTTTACGGTCTTTTTTACACCGAATCCGGCAAGAAGTGCCATTAAGGGAAAAGAAACTATAAATCCGCCGGTCATACCGAGCACTATGCCGAGTCCGCCGGTAAAATTGGCAAATACCGGAACGCCGACAGCACCTAACAGCACGTAGACCACCGTTGCGATCGTACCGCGTTTTGAACCGAGCACAAGACCTGCCAACGGAACGGCAAATGTCTGAAGAGTTAAGGGAACTCCTCCGGGAAGAGGTATGCTGATCTGCGCAAGAATGGCTATCAATGCGGTAAACAGGGCAATGTAGCATATGTCTTTAACGTAGAGAACTGATCTGTTGGTTGTTGTCATAATATGTTAAGCCTCCTGAAACTATAAACAGTCAAAGGGTAGTTTAATCGGCCCGGAATGAATTGTCAACATAAAAATAGAACAGGTTTACAATCAACTTATCATATGCTTACTTGACGATATTTTTATTCCAAAGTATAGTTTTTTTGTGCCTACGAACCGTTGATGTTTACAAAACATTAATGATCGCAAGACGTTATCATTACATCGGGAGTAAAACGATGGGATTATTTGAACTGCTTCTTTTGGCCGTCGGTCTGGCAATGGACGCGTTTGCGGTATCGATATGCAAAGGCCTTGCAGCCGGCAAGGTCACATTCAAAGAATATCTTTTGTGCGGTATCTGGTTTGGATCGTTTCAGGCGATAATGCCTTTTATCGGATATCTTGTGGGTTCCGGATTTGAAAAATACATAACGCTTGTGGCCCCGTGGGTTGCTTTTGTGCTTCTTAGTCTTATCGGCGGAAATATGATAAAGGAAGCACTTTCTCCCGATGAGGAAGCTTCTCCCGGTTTTGACATAAAAACAATGTTCATGATGGCGGTGGCCACCAGCATTGATGCTCTGGCCGTCGGTATCACTTTTGTTGCCGTTCCGGTTGAAGTTTTTAATGCCTCACATATCGTAAATGTGCTTTTTGCGGTGCTTGTCATAGGCGTTATAACCTGTTTCATCTCCATGGCGGGAGTTAAGATCGGCAGTGTTTTCGGTGACCGTTACAAGTCGGGTTCCGAGATAATGGGCGGTACGATACTGATATTCATCGGACTTCGTGCTCTTATAACACATCTTGACAGATCCGGGACTTTATCGGACGGCGATACGATCTTTGGGATGCTGATCCCTCTTGTCGGCACACTTCTCGGTTCGGCTGTCATTTATGCCAAAAAGAACCGGATCTCGGACAGTGTCAGAATGATACTGGTGGGATGCGGATCGGGTATCATGTTTTCGATAGCCGTTTGGGGGATGATAGAGCCGGCCATAGACGGACTTAAAAAAGGTGATTCAAACGGTGTAATCCCCGTGACCGTTTTCTTTTTGATAGGTGTTGCGGTTCAGCTGCTGCTTGACTTTATCGTGCCGCATACGCATGTGTATCCCGAAATAACGGAAGGCCCCAAGAGCGGGCTGGCACCTGAAATAAAGGTAATGCTGACCGAAGTGATACATCATATTCCCGAAGGCATCACTCTGGGGGCGATATATGCCGCACATTTTATGGAAACGGAATGGATATCTTCGACAATAGCACTTGTTCTGGCAATAGCGATAGCACTTCAGAATATACCGGAAGCGATCTACGTAGCCTTTCCCATACGGGAGGCAGGGACCGGTACGGGCAAGGCGTTTTTTATGGGTGTCGTATCCGGAGTAACGATCCCGTTACTCGGCATTATCACTGTGGTGATCGTAGTTTTGTTTCCTGCCATACTTCCTTTTATCATGGCTGTAGCGGGAGGAGCCCTCATTTATACCACAATAGAAGAAATCCCGCATATTTCATGCGGAAAAGACAATGATAAAGGAGCCCTGGCTTTTGTTGCGGGGTTTGCAATCGTGATGCTGATGATCGGATATCGGGGGATAATGTGAAAAAGAAAGAATTTGAGAAAAAGTACAGTCTTCTTACGGGCAAGGGCATGTGGCATACAAATGACTGCAATGGAATGTTTCCAAAGCTTTTAATGACCGACGGCCCTCACGGATTAAGAAAGCAGGATGAAGGTGTTAAGACGAACAATGACAGTTACATCTCCACCTGTTATCCCACCGCAAGCTGTCTCGGGGCAACTTTTGATAAAGACCTTGTGGCCCGGGTTGCCGATTCTCTTGGCAAAGAAGCCTGGAATGCCGATGTTTCGGTTCTGCTCGGACCGGGGATAAACATGAAACGTTCTCCGCTTTGCGGCAGGAATTTTGAATATTTCAGCGAAGACCCGTTTCTTTCCGGAGAACTCGGTGCCGCTTACATAAACGCGGTGCAAAAGAACGGAGTCGGGACATCGCTTAAGCATTTTGCTGCGAACAGCCAAGAAACAAAAAGAATGACATCCGACAGCCGCGTGGATGAAAGGACTTTAAGGGAAATTTATCTTGCCGCATTCGAAAAATGTGTCAAGAACGCCAAGCCCGCGACCGTAATGGTATCTTACAACTACCTTAACGGGTACAAAGCAACCGAAAACAGACATCTTTTAAAAGATATATTGCGGGAAGACTGGGATTACGACGGCGTGACCGTATCGGACTGGGGAGCGTGTATCGATCTTACCGCTTCCGTTAAAGCGGGGCTTGATCTTGAAATGCCCGGAAGCGGGAAAGTACATCTCAACAAATTAAAAAATGACCTTAAAAACGGGAAAATAACGGAAGAAGAGATAGATCCTGCAATCAACAGGATAAAAGCTCTCATCGAAAGATTTTGCGTTAGGAACCGTGAGGACTCTTCGAAAAAGAAAACAAATGCCTACGATGTCGCTCTTGAAGCGGCATTAAAAGGTGCGGTCCTTCTTAAAAACGAAGGTAACATCCTTCCTCTTGATGAAGGGATCGAGATAAATGTTATCGGCGAACTTGCCCGCACGGTAAGATTCCAGGGCGGCGGAAGCAGCCATATCAACGCAGTTAAACATCCCAACATCCTTGAAGAACTTAAAAAAGCCGGATTTAAGTTGAACTTCGCGCCGGGATATTTAACGGATACCGACCGGGAAGATGCAACTCTTAAAGAGGAAGCTCTTAAACTTTTAAGAAACAAAAAAGTCACGATATTCTGCGGAGGACTTACGGACTATGCCGAGGGAGAAGGATATGACAGAAAAACTCTCGATCTTCCAAGGAATCAGGTTAAACTTTTTGAAGAGATAAAAGATGAGGATGTCGTATTTGTTTCTTTTGGCGGATCGGCATTTACCGTACCGTTTATCGATAAAGTAAAGGCTATGCTTCACATGCATCTTGGCGGTGAAGCGGTAAGCGAGGCTTTGGTAAGACTCCTTAAAGGTGAGGTAAATCCTTCGGGAAGACTTGCTGAGACCTGGCCGCTTGCACTGTCTGATACGCCCGCTTACAGCAATTTTGCGACCGATTCCAAAACTGTACCGTACAAAGAAGGTCTTCTTGTAGGATACAGGCATTACGATACATTGGGCATTAAACCGCTGTTCCCGTTCGGATACGGACTTTCATATACGACATTTGAATATACCGGACTCAGACTTTTTATAAGAGGTGTAGAAGTATCGGATGCGACAAAATACTCATCAGGTGAAACGGACGTTTTTGTTAAGGTCAAAAATACCGGAATGAGAGCAGGTGCAGAGACTGTTCAGGTCTATGTGGAAAATCCCGATGACGGATTTTTAAGGGCACGTCACGAGTTGAGAGGATTTGAAAAAGTATATCTTGAGCCGGGCGAAGAGCGTGAAGTAAAGATTTCTTTGGATGAAAGGGCGTTTTCCGTATTTGACACATCGCTTGGCGCTTTTAACGTAAGCGCCGGGGTTTACGGCATTTGCGTAGGAGACAGTATTGCATCTCTTCGTTTGACAAAAAAGCTTAAAGTCGAGGGAAAAGATTATGCATCCGATCCTTCGGGAACGGAAACGGACCGTTATGTCGGACGTACCGATTACGATCCCGACCGCATAAACCCGGGAGAATATTCCGTATATAACAGTTTAAGCGAACTTGCCGGGAAGTCGTGGCTCGGAAAAGCGATGCTTAAGATCGCGCTTAAAGTATCGTATTCGATGTTTAAGGATAAACCGGCCGACGATCCCGAAGTTCTGATGACCGTGGAAACGATCAAAGACGGCCCGATAGACTGTATCATGCTGCAAGGTGGCATTCCGTATGCTATTGCCGAAATGATAGTAAGGCAGGCCAACAGGAGGAAAAGATAATGTTAGACAAAAGAACAAAATGGTCATACTGCATCGGAGCAACGGGCCGTGATGCGGCTTATACACTTGTCAGTATGTTCATACTTACATATATCCAGTACACCATGAAACTTAAGATCATTCAGTTTACGGTCATATCCGTGGCAATGGTCGTTTGCATGGTGTGGGATGCGGTGAACGATCTTATGATGAGTACGATCATCGAAAACAGCAGGTACAAGGCCGGAAAGTACAGGCCGTTCATCATTGTCGGTGCGATACTTAATTCGATAGTGATCGCGGTCATGTTTACGGTGCGTCCCACCGGCTGGGCATTTGTTATTTTCTTTTGCATAACTTATCTATTGTGGGGGATGACATATACGATAAACGATATTGCCTACTGGGGCATGCTTCCGAGTCTTTCAAGCGATCCCAAGGAACGCGATTCTTTAGTAACGCTTATGGGTATTTTTGTATGTGTCGGCCAGTTTCTTGTAGCCGGTATCGTACCTATGGTGATCGCCGGAAACGCGGTATTTGCGTTCAGAGTCACGGGACTTATCGTGGCTTTGGGATTTTTGCTGTTTCAGACTTTAACGTTTTTGGGAGTTACGGAAAAAGAAAGAAAAGAGGCCTCCGAAGAGATCAACTTTAAAGTGATGTTTAACATTTTAAAGAGAAACGATCAGTTGTTAAATTCAGGCATTGCCTATGTTCTTTTCTGTGTCGGTCAGCAGCTTTTACTGCTCCTTGCGGTCAATTTCTTTTACTTTGAATTCGGTTATTCAAAAAGCGGGGATCTTGTTACGCTCTTCACGGTAATGTACGGCCTCGGAACGCTTGCCGCACAGTTTGCGTATCCCGCTTTTTCGGGGAAACTTACAAGAGACAGATTGTTTGGCGTATGTATGATCGTTTTGATAGTTTCGTATCTTGTGCTGTTGGGATTCGGATATGTTCTTCCGAGAAACACGGTATTACTTATGATCACTGGGTTTGTCATTTTCTTTTGCCAGGGACTCATCAACCTTGCCATGGTCGTTATGATCAACAATACGATTGAATATGACGAGTATCGGTTTGGTGAACGCCATGACAGCATAATATCAGCGATCAGATCGTTTGCGTCTAAGTTTTCGGGTGCTCTTAACCAGGGAGCGGCCTCTTTGATACTCATCATAAGCGAAATTTATGCGGTAAGCCAGAATATCAGCGATCTTGAGGTCAAAGTCGGAAGCGGCGAAATGGTAAGAGACGAGGCACTTGCACGTGCCGATGAGATCATTGCAACAGTCGGCACGGGGCAGACACTGATGCTTCGGATAGGAATGGTTGCGATCCCGCTTCTTGTTATGATAACAGCGAGGGTCATCATAAAGAAAGGCTATAAGATCGATGAAAAAGAATACGACCGCATGGTTTTGGAAATAGCAAAGCGGGGAAATTGATTTCTTTTTCGTTTGATAGTAAAATCGGTCATATAACTGAAATCGTAAAACCAAGGTTTTAAAGGAGATCATAGAAAATGAAACTGGGAATCGTCGGTTTGCCAAACGTCGGCAAATCAACACTATTTAATTCACTTACCAAGGCGGGAGCGCAGGCGGCAAACTTTCCGTTCTGTACGATAGACCCCAATGTGGGTGTTGTACCTGTACCGGACGAGCGTGTTGAGGCACTCGGTAAGATGTATAACACCAAAAAGGTTACACATGCCACGATAGAATTTGTTGACATTGCGGGACTTGTAAAGGGTGCATCCAA
>CACYCC010000118.1 GCA_902772805.1 uncultured Lachnospiraceae bacterium
CAGACGATGGCTTACGACTTTTACGACAATTACGCATTCGGGCCCATACAGACCACAGACACCATGATACTGATCAACGACAGCCTGTTTCCGACAGACGATGAAACCGAACTTCTCGGAATGCACATTTCAAGAGTCGACACCGTAGCCGGCTGGGGAGTCTACAACATCCGATAGATCGTGGGGACTTCATTTAATACCCGTTCAACGCAAAAACCGCCGGGATCAATATCCCAGGCGGTCTTTTATTATCTTTTCATAGGATTCGGGATCGGCGCCGATGACTTCATCGCATACGAAGTTACCTTCGCTGTCCAGGAAAAACGTTGTCGGGAAGTATTCAAGATTATAGACATAATCGAATCCGCCGGGTTTTCTTAAATTCGTGTATGTAAGGCCGTAATAATCGATTATGGTCTTTCCGTCTTCAAATCCGCCCGTACCGTCCGTATAATAGACATCTTCCGAATCGTACAGGATACCTACCACGGTAAGGCCGTCGTCTTTGTACTTTTGGCTTAAGGCATCGATCTCCTGAAGCTCTCCCACGCAGGGACCGCACCATGAAGCCCACACGTTTACCATGGTGAGTTCACTCTTGCTCATGACATCCGCAAGATCCACAAAATTACCGTCAACATCATATACCATAAACGCAAAATCCGAATCATACGCAGGCTGACTCGCGGGATCTATCGGTTCCGGATCTACAGGATCGGGTTCGGGTTCGGGGTCCGGATCTGTCGTAAATATCTCTGTAGATGTCGAGTCGGTCTTCTCTCCGCCACCCAGTTTTCCGAGCAGATCGATCGTCGTCTTGCCGTCTTTGCCAAGCTCGGCCTTTTTACGCTCGGGGCGTGTGTCCTCTTCTTCGGATGCAGCCGAAAACGGAAGGCTGCACGCCGTTACACTAAATGCGGTCACTGCCGCAAGTATGATCATCATTAATCTCTTCTTCATATATATCTCCTTTAAAGGCCACCGGGTCGCTTCCGGTGAATGTATTTTATCGCATTGTCGCTTCCGGTGGATTTATTTCCCCGCGGCTGTAAACTTAAGTGCCTTCTCGGGACAGGCCTTTACGCATTCGCCGCACCTTATGCATTCTGCGCTGTTGCAGGACTTTCTCGGGTCCACATCCATGCCGCAGTTTCGGGCGCAGGCTCCGCAGTCCACACACTTTGACTCGTCAAACGCAAGCCGCAAAAAAGAAATCTTTTGAAACAGTCCGTAAAATGCGCCAAGCGGGCACATATATTTGCAAAACGGCCTGTGTATAAAGACCGAGGCCAGTATCACGACTGCCAGTATAGCAAGTTTCCATGCATAAAGAAACCCTACGGCAGATCTTAACTTCTCATTTACCAGTACCAGCAGCACCCCGCCTTCAAGCGTTCCCACGGGGCAGAGCCACTTACAGAAATACGGTGCGCTGAGACCCGCCTTATCGCGCAAGAATATCGGAAGCAATATGACAAGTATCAGCAGTATCGCATATTTTAAGTATCTTAAGACCTTATCAACGCTTCGCGGGATCTTTATCTTGGGCGTCGGTATCATATAAAGAAGTTCCTGTATGAGCCCGAACACACACAGCCATCCGCATATGAACCTCCCCACCAGTATGCCGATAAATGCCAGAAATCCGAGAACGTAGTACGGGAATCTTAATCTTCTTCCGGTAAAGGAAGCCTGAAGCGACCCGATCGGACATGCTCCGACGGCGCCGGGGCACGAGTAACAGTTCATGCCGGGAACGCAGAACTTTTTAAGCGGTCCCGAGTAGATCTTTCCGATCGCAAACCCTTTAAAATACGAATTTGTGATCACTGCCCATGAGGCCTGTATGAGTTTTCGCGCGTTCTTTTTAAACCATTTCATCGCACTACCCTATCCCGATGCACTCAAGGCAGATCGCAGCGGCTTTTCTGAACACAAAAGCCGGATCGCCCTGACCTATTCCGATAATGATGCACAGTATCGCAGCAGTTAAGAGTGCGACCTTTAAAACCGTTTTTATTGTTGACGATGCTTTTTCCCGTTTCATATATGTTTAACCCAAATTGTCAGTATTTACGCGGTATTCCGCAGTTTCAAGGGCCCGGGCACACTTGACACGTCACCCTCATTGTGCCAAAATCAGTCCCATGACTGAAGGATCTATCACAAAGAAACTGATCTTCTTTGCGGCCCCTCTGTTTCTGGGGCAATTACTGCAACAACTATATAATATCATAGATTCCGCCGTGGTGGGAAACGTTCTTGGCAAGGAATCGCTTGCCGCGGTTGCCTCAACGGGAAGCATTGTCTTTTTGATGGTCGGCTTCATAAACGGGCTCTTTATGGGCAACAATGTCATCGTCGGAAAAAGGTACGGCGCCAAAGATCATGAAGGCGTGACCGTTGCGGTGCATACGGGGATCGCATTTTCTTTTGCCATGGGTATCGTGCTTGTGTTAAGCGGAACATTACTGACGCCGCAGATACTGAAGCTCATGGGGACCCCGGCGGACGTGCTGCCAAAATCGACGCTCTATTTAAGGATCTTCTTCCTGGGCGGACTTTCAAACGTTGTTTATAACGCGTGTTGCGGCGTTTTTCAGGCAATGGGCGACTCCAAACGGCCGCTTTACTATCTGATCGTCAGCACTGTCGTAAATACCGTACTTGATATCCTGTTTGTAGGCTTTTTAGGATTCGGCGTCGGCGGAGCGGCTGCGGCCACCGTCATCGCACAGACCATCAGCGCGGTGCTGGCATTTGCGAAGCTTTTAAGAGTCGACGGACCGCACAGGATCTACTTAAACAAACTGCGGATCCACGGCGAAACGCTCAAAAAAGAACTCTCGGTCGGATTGCCGACAGGTATCCAAAACAGCGTCATAGCCATCGGAAACGTTGTGGTGCAGTCAAACATCAACGCCTTCGGTTCAACCGCAATGGCGGGCTCGGGAAGTTATTTTAAGCTTGAAGGATTCGTTTTTCTGCCGATCGTATGCATGAGTATGGCGCTCACGACGTTTGTGAGCCAGAACCTCGGTGCCGGACTTTATGACCGCGTTAAAAAGGGAACGCGCATAGGCGCAACCATCGGTGTTATCAGTGCCGAAGTGATCGGAGTTATCGTGTTCCTGTTTGCTCCGCTGTTACTAAGGATGTTTTCAAGTGACCCCGACGTTTTGAAAGTCGGTACGACTCAGGCCCACACGGAAAGCCTGTTTTACTGCCTGCTGGCGCTCAATCACTGCCTTGCGGGTATCTTAAGGGGTGCGGGCAAAACAAAAGTCCCGATGACCGTTATGCTGTCGTGCTGGTGTTTACTTAGGATCACCTACATAACCGTGATCGTTCGGATCATCCCCAAGGTAAACGTCATTTTCTGGGCTTATCCCCTCACCTGGTCGGTAAGCGTGATCATATTCCTGATCTACTATTTCAAAGCCGACTGGATACATAATTTCGAAAAGAAAGCGCTGTAGACATATCAAATGCCTCAGCGCTTTTATTATGCGGGTGTTGCAGTGGTGCTGTGGCGCGGTCAGCCCACGTTTCTGACGATCCCTACGGAAATATAATTGTTGAGAACAGCCTCGAAATCGGTTCCGGGCTCGGCGATCTTGTTTAAAACTCCGTCGACCATATATCTCATACCACCGTTTTCAAGCGCTTCTATCGCTTTGTACCTGTCATGATAATACGAATCGTGCGATGTCACGCGGTCTCTTAATATCCCTTTATATTCGGCAAATTCACATCCTGGGAAATTAACATTAAGTATCGTGCCGTACGGGAGCTTAATATCAATAAACTCGTCCAGGATGTCGGTAAGGCACTCGTCCGTCACCTCATGACATCCGTTCATGTCCTCGGAAAGCGCTATCGCTGTATATCCCTGGAAAGCCGCTTCAAAAGCCGCACCTGCCGTAGCCGAATACTGAAGGTCCGTAGCCACGTTGTGTCCGAAATTGATGCCCGAGAGCACGATATCGGGCTTATAGGGCATAACGCTCAAACTTCCCACTCTCACGCAGTCGCTCGGTGTTCCGCTGCAGGCAAAAGAACGCACTCCGCTTACCGGAAAATCATGAGGGTATACATCTATCGGTTCTCTTAATGTAATGCTCTGGGAAGCGGCACTTCTTTGATGAAGAGGAGCCACTACCCACACTTCGCCGTATTCCCTGGCTGTTTCGGCAAGTCTTATGATACCTCCCGCCTCTATTCCGTCGTCATTGGTGATCAAAATCTTTCTCATAAAATCCGTTACCCCCGTCCGCAAAAACATGCGCAAATCCGCACAGTTACGGCAACACAACAATTGTATAAAATTTGAATGATCAAGTCAAATAAATGGTTGACAACTGTCGTTTTGAATGATAGTATCATATTTGCGTGTTACGCATGCGGAAGTGCTGGAATTGGCAGACAGGCAAGACTAAGGATCTTGTGTCGGTTACGAC
>CACYCC010000119.1 GCA_902772805.1 uncultured Lachnospiraceae bacterium
ACACCCACCTTATCAAGTTCAACTTTTCCGTTCGGGAAGCTGTCTTCTATAACAAGGTATTCGGTCTCTTCGGCATTTACAAAGGGTGCAACATATGTGTTTTTGCCGGTCACAACGGTTTCAAGGTCGTCAATACCGTCTTTTTCAAGCATCTCTTCCACCTTGGCGTCAGGTCTTGGCGTGATCTTGTCTATCATGCTCCAGGGAAAAGAAACCTTTGCGGGATCCTCGATATATTTGACAAAATCACTGTCTGCAAGACCGTTGGCAACCCAGCCCTTGGCGAATGTGATGACCGCGTCATAGAGCTTGTCTCCGTTATGCGAACAGTTATCCATCGATACCATGGCAACCGGGAGTGCCCCTGCCTTATATCTGTAATAAAGAAGACTTACAACCTTTCCTATGTAACTCTTTGCCTTGTCGGGACCGAGTTCGATATCCTTCTTTGTTGACGGTAACAGTTCTCCCGCGGCATCTTTAACGACATATCCCTTTTCGGTGATCGTAAAACTTACCATCTTAAGCGACGGCTTTTCAAATACAGCCCTTATCTTTTTGAATTCAGAGTCGTTATCCCTGTCAAGGATAAAGGAATCCACTATGCTTTGGATCACTTTCTTTTCCATTGTGCCGTCCGCTTTTAATGTGACCAGGATACTTAAATTATCATGAGGTCTGTACATCTTTTCAACGATCTCATAATCAAATCCTTCACATACCAGTAAACCCGTCTTTGCGGCCCCGCTTTCAAGGAGTCTGTCCATAAGATTTCCCTGAAAAGCTCTGAAAATGTTACCTGCTCCGAAATGGATCCATTCGGGAGCTTCAAGAGTGTTCTTTTTAACGGCTGATCTGTCATAATCGGCTATAACATAGCCCTTGTCTTTAAATCCGTCTTTTATTCCCTGTTGAGTTAAAAACATATCCAATGCCTCCGCATTAATAATGTGATCAAATTGTTTAAATAAGTGCTTCCCAAATTATTTCTTAAAATAAAAACGCCTGCAATGATACGCTTTCGCGCGATAAAAATATTTACCTGCGGCAAAAGTGCTCAATGCGGGCATTTATATGCGTACGCTTTATTTGCGTGATTTAACGATGGCTTCCCACAATCCGTTAAGATATGTTGCGCCGAGCGCACGGTCATAAAGTCCGTATCCGGGCATTGCAACTTCATCCCAGATCATTCTTCCGTGATCCGGTCTTATCGGTCCTTCAAATCCTATATCGTAAAGAGCAAGCATGATCTCGTACATGTCAAAAGTTCCGTCGCTTGAAAGATGTGCTGCCTCTTCAAAGTCATCATCGGAATTGAACTTAAGATTGCGGACATGTGCGAAATGAATGCGTCCCTTTAATTCCCTTATCATGGTGGGAAGATCGTTTTTACGGTTTGTACCGTATGAACCTGCGCAGAATGTCACGCCGTTGTGCGGGTTGTCTACCATCTTCATCATACGCTTGATATTATCAAGATTTATGATGATACGGGGAAGTCCGAATACGCTCCATGCGGGGTCATCGGGATGGATGGCCATGTTGATGTCGTATTTATCACATACCGGCATTATGCGCTCCAGGAAGTATTTGAGGTTTTCAAAGAGTTTTTCCTCATCCACATCCTTGTACATTTCAAACAGTTCTTTTATCTTAGCCATCCTTTCGGGTTCCCAGCCCGGAAGGATCGCGCCGTTTGCGTCTTTGGAGATCGAAGAAAACATGTCTGCGGGATCGATCTTATCGATCGCAGCCTGTGAATATGCAAGTACGGTGGAACCGTCGGGCCTTACACGTGCAAGTTCCGTTCTGGTCCAGTCAAATACCGGCATAAAATTATAACAGACAAGATGTATGTCCTCTTCGCCTAAATTCTTAAGTGTTTCAATATAATTATCTATATACTGTTCTCTGTCGGGTGTTCCGACTTTGATGGCATCGTGAATGTTAACGGATTCGATTCCCGATATATGAAGCCCCGATGCTTCCACTTCGTCCTTGAGCGCTTTGATACGCTCACGTGTCCAAACCTCGCCGGGCTCTGTATCATATAATGTGGTTATCACTCCGGTAACTCCCGGAATCTGGCGGATCTGCTTGAGGGTTACCGTGTCAAACCCCGTGCCGAACCATCTGAGTGTCATTTCCATTGCTGTGTTACTCCGTTTCTAATAAGTTGGGGCTCCACCTTCGATGGAGCCCCGGCATTTCAAAATAATAACATGAATAACTAAAACATTCAAATATTTAACGATTAAGGTAACATATCTGAAGAGTAGGTTGCATCCCATGCAGCTGCTCTTTCATCCATGATTGCCTGTCCGCCTGCTTCAAGGTATTCAGCCATACCCTTATCCCATACGGAATCGAAATCAGCTACTGCTGCAACAACTGCCTTGTCGTATGTCTGATCTCTCTTACCTGCAAGGTCTGTTCCCTCTGTTTCAGCTGCGATATCGCCAACCGAAGGTGTGGGAGGAACTTTTGCGTCCTTGGATGCAACTGCGATCGCGGTCTTAACATCTTCAGGATCAACATCGGAATATGAGTACGCAAGTGAAAGGGTTGTAAGTTCGGGAGTAGCAAGTCTTAAACCGTTACAGTTGATGGTCATATCGATGTTCTTACCGGAGTTCTGGTAGTAATCGTGATGAGCATCATCGGGAGCCTGTAATACGATAGCGCCTGAAGCTGCGTCAACGGTATGAAGAACGCCTTCGTCACCGATCTGGAGGTACTGAACCGTCTCTGCCTGGCTCATGAACTCAAGGTAGCAAAGAGAAGCTATGGGCTCATCGTTTGTAGCAGGGAAGAATACCTTACGGTCACCGGTGTTGGAGTAGCTGTACTTGTTGTAACCGCCGTTCTTGTCTTCGAAGCAGTTAACTGCAACGAACTTAGCCTGAGGGCCGTACTGAGCTGCAAGTGTAGCGTTGATGGAATCCTTACCGTTTCTGAAAGGATAATCATAGTTGTGTGTGAATGCGCCTACGAAACCGGCCTTGATCATATCATCTTCTGTTGTGTCATCGCTTCCGCTGTGCTCTGCGAAGTCATGCCAGATAAGACCGTCGTTGTACCACTTGTTAAGAAGTCTGATTGCTTCTTTGGTTCCGTTTTCGGTGAACTTTCTGTCATCGTAACCGTTTACATAGTACTCTTTGTCGCTGATAGCGGGATCCATGAAGGATTCGATAAGTGTTGCTGCTCTCCAGCCTACATCGTAAGAGATAGAGTAGGGAACCATCTTGGAAGCGTCAGCGCCGAGAAGCTTGTCGGCATTGTCCTTGAAAGCAACGAGCATAGCTTCGAATTCAGCCTTGTTGGTGGGCTCTTTGAGTCCTAAAGTATCAAGCCAGTCCTTACGAACGAATGTGTTGATACGGCAGATCTCGTTTCTCTTACCTTCGATCGCCCAAAGAGTTCCTGCATTGGGATCGAGATCCTGGTAGATAACTGCATCGCCGAGCCAGTCAAACATGCTGGGAACAAGGTCTTTGTTCTCTGCAAGGATGGGAGCAAGGTCAAGAACACCGCCCATGTTTGCATATGTCTGAATCTGTCCGTAGTTGTAGGTGTAGCAGATATCGGGTGCGTTCTGAGCTGCAAGAAGGTTACCTATATCATCGCCTTCTGTCCAACGTGCAACTGTTACGAACTCAACTTCTACGTTGTAACGATCGAGCATCTGCTGCTGGATCCACTGGGTCCATGCATTGTTGCCGGCTTCTGTACCACCGTCAACGTTACGGTCATAAAGTTCTACAGAGATATGTCTGGTCTCTGCGAATTTGCCGTTAACCATTCCGCGAGCATCGGGAGCGTTGGGATCAACATCATCGGTGCTTGCTACAGTGCTGTCAGTGCTTGCTGCGGGTGTGGGATTGGAAGCGCTTGCAGAGGTTGTATCGCCACCGCATGCTGCCAATGAAAGAACCATTGCTGCCGCAAGAACTGCTGCTAAGATTTTCTTTTTCATCTTCATCCTCCTTTGTAGATGTGTGTATGAATAGCGCCAAGTGATTTCGGCGTTTATTCCTTGATCGCGCCCATGGTCACGCCTGCTATGAAATAACGCTGTAACCAGGGATAAATAAGTAATCTCGGTACCGTTGCGAACATAACCGTTGCCGACTTAAGCGAATCCTTAAGTCCGGGCTGCATAAATCCTTCCTGAGCCGCAACTTCAACCGCATTGGTGTTGTTTAAGATGTTATAAAGCAACAGCTGTAACGGGAAATACTGCTTGTTTACCTTGATATACATAAGGGCGTCTCCGTATCCGTTCCAACGTCCTACCGCATAGAAAAGTGCAAGTGACGCAAATACGGGTTTGGAAAGCGGTATATATATCTTTAACAGTATCTGTATGAAACTCGCTCCGTCTATCTCCGCCGATTCCCTGAGTGAATCGGGAATACCGTAAAAGAAGCTTCGCATTATTATCATGTTATAGATACTTAAACAGCTCGGTATTATAAGTACGAGCGGGTTTTCAAGGAGTTTAAGGTCGTTCATCAAAAGGTAGTTGGGTATCGTACCTGCGTTGAAGAACATCGTGATCGTGATAAATACATTGATCGCACCGCGTCCCTTGAGTCCCGGGAATATGAGCGGATATGCGCAAAGCGCCGTCATCGTAAGTGAAAGGAGCGTACAGATGGCCGTAAGTATCGTGGTCCACACGAAAGCTCTCTGATACTTGGAATCGCTCAAAACCGTCTTGTATGCATCAATGTTAAATCCCTTGGGCCACAGGAAAACATCGTGTCTTATAAGATATTCCGTTCCCGAAAGTGACTTGGCAGCCAGATTTAACATCGGTACCACGCAGATTATGCTGATGATCACACATATGATGACGAATATCCAGTCGCCGATCTTGGAGCTTGTTGATCTGATCTTCATTACCAAATCCCCCTTTCACCAAGTTTTCGCGATATCGTATTCGCAGTAAGCAAAAAGAACAATCCGACTACCGACTGGAACAGTCCCACAGCGGTGGTAAGTGAGATCTTAAGCTGCTGTATACCGTTTTTGTATACGAATGTTGAAATAACTTCACAGGCTTCGATAACGAGGTTATTCTTCATAGCCCAAGGTCTTTCAAATCCGCCGCCCATGATGTATCCGAGGTTCATGATAAGAAGTACGACTATCGTGGGCTTAATGCCGGGAAGTGTGATATGCCACATCTTTTTAAATCTTCCGGC
>CACYCC010000120.1 GCA_902772805.1 uncultured Lachnospiraceae bacterium
ACAAAACCCTTGACGTTTTGCGCCAAGGGTATGCTCTTAGTTATATTTACGCTTTCTGGCCGCTTCGGACTTTTTCTTACGCTTAACGCTTGGCTTCTCGTAATGCTCACGCTTGCGGATCTCCTGCTGGATACCTGCCTTGGCGCAACTTCTCTTGAAACGACGTAATGCGCTGTCCAAAGACTCATTTTCTTTTACGATAATGTTTGACATATACTACCCTCCCTTCAGTCCTCTCAGAATCATACGACTGATAAGGTTTTTTACGTGCTCACACAGCTTTAGCGAGAGCACATTGACAATTATAGCAAAAACACCCGATTCGTCAAGTGAATTTTTAAAGCTGGCCTTCCAATACTCCCGCCACTTCACTTACGGCTTTGTCGATGCCCGAAGGATCCTTACCGCCGGCCTGCGCCATATTGGGACGACCGCCGCCACCACCGCCTACAAAGCCCGCTATAGCCTTGATAAGATTACCGGCATGAGCGCCCTTTGCGATCGCGTCATCGCTTGCCTTGGCAACAAGATTTACCTTTCCGTCAACGTCGGAGGCGAGTACTATAACACCGCCGCCGATCTTATCATTAAGCGAATCGGCAAGGTCTCTTAAACCGTTCATGTCAACACCGGGGACTCTGGTGGCTAAAAGCTTAACACCCTTAACCTCGGTAACGTTTGAAAGCACATCACCGACAGCTTCCTTGGCTGCTTTGGCCTTAAGTGATTCAAGTTCTGACTGAAGTGCCTTTATCTCGGCCTGCATTGCGTTTATTCTGGTCGCAAGATTTGAAGGCTGTGTTTTGGCTGCTTTTGCGGCTTCGTTGAGTTCGGTCTCAATATTTTTATAATATGCGATAACATTCGCACCGGTCACCGCTTCGATACGACGAACACCTGCGGCAACACCCGACTCCGAAAGAATTTTAAAGTTTGCGATATCACCGGTATGTGAAACATGGGTACCTCCGCAAAGTTCCTTGGAGAAATCGCCCATGGAAACAACTCTTACGGAATCTCCGTACTTTTCACCGAAAAGCGCCATTGCGCCGCTTTTCTTGGCTTCCTCTATGCCCATAACATCGGTGTTGACCTTAAGGTCTTCCGCTATCTTACTGTTTACTATCGCTTCGACTTTTGCTATATCTTCGGCACTCATGGCCTGACCGTAAGAAAAGTCGAATCTTGTCTTGTCGGGATCCTGATATGAACCCTGCTGATGTACGTCACTACCGAGTACTTCCTGAAGGGCTGCCTGTAAAAGGTGCGTTGCGGAGTGGTTACGACAGGTCTTTGCCCTGTTTTCTTTGTCAACGTTAAGCGAAACCTTGTCGGACAGCTTAAATGCGCCCTTTACGACTTTACCGACATGAGCGGTCCTGCCGCCTGCAACATGGATCGTTTCAAAAACTTCAAATACCGATCCGTCGTGTCCTAAGATCTTACCGATATCGCCTACCTGACCGCCCATCGTTCCGTAGAACGTGGTCTTATCTGTGATCACCGAGCCTTCATCGCCTTCTTTTAACTCAGATACAAGCGAATCACCGTTTGCAACCGCAACTATCGTACCGTCGCAGCCGAGTGCGTCATAACCGAGAAACGCACTCTTAACGGATTCATCAAGTTCATCAAATATGCTTGCATCGGATTTCTGCGAGAAATTTGAATTCTCTCTTGCAAGTTTCTTTTGTGCATCCATTGATTCCTTAAATCCGGCCTCATTGACGCTTAAGCCTTCTTCTTCGGCCATCTCAAGCGTAAGCTCGTAAGGGAATCCGAATGTATCGTAGAGATAGAAAGCGGATTTACCGTCGATCTCTTTGGATCCCGATGCTTTCTTTTCATCGGCGATCTTCTTAAACTCTTTCATTCCGTTTTCAAGAGTTGCCTCAAAACGGACTATCTCCTTCTTAAGTTCATTAAGAATGAAGTCTTTGTTCTTGGTAAGTAGCGGATAGCTGTCCGAATAAACGTCATCGATATAAACGCTTGCTACATCGAGCATATCTTCCAATGAAAGATTAAGTGCGCGTCCGTGTCTTACGGCACGTCTTAACAGTCTTCTTAAAACATATCCGGGACCGCCGTTTGAAGGAAGAAGCTTAGCCTCGTCGCCGATAAGCATAACTCCGGTCCTTAAGTGGTCGGCAATGATCCTCATGGACTTTGTTGCCTTCTCGTCCGAACCGTATTTTATTCCGGATTTTTCTTCTATACGTGCGATAACGCCCGTGAACAGGTCGGTGAGATAAACATCATCAACTCCGTTAAGGAATGCAAGGTTTCTCTCAAGTCCCCAGCCGGTATCAACGTTTTTCTTGGCAAGCGGAAGGAGTGTTCCGTCTTTCTGCTTGTCATACTGCATAAATACGTCGTTACCTATCTCGGTATATTTTCCGCAATGGCATCCCGGTCTGCAATCGGGTCCGCAGGGAGCCTGATCGGATACATAGAACATTTCGGAGTCCGGTCCGCAAGGTCCGTATTCAAGTCCCCACCAGTTGTCTTCTGCAGGTAAAAAGAAAACGTTCTCCGGCTTAAAGCCCGATTCTATCCTGTACTTTGCGCCTTCTTCGTCGCGGGGCGCATTTTCGTCACCTTCAAAAACGGTTGCTGCAAGATGATCTCTGTCGAATTTAAAGACTTCCGTAAGAAGTTCGTAACTCCACTGACATCTTTCTTTCTTGAAGTAGTCGCCCAAGCTCCAGGAACCCATCATCTCAAAGAAAGTAAGATGGCTCTTGTCGCCTACGCCGTCTATATCATTGGTACGAACGCAGCCCTGGACGTTACAAAGTCTCGTGCCCAAGGGATGAGTCTTACCGAGAAGATAGGGCATGATGGGCTGCATACCGGCAACATTGAACATAGCACCGGTAGAACCGTCGGATACAAGCGAAACGGCACCGACATCCACATGTCCTCTCTTCACATAGAAATTAATCCACTCTTTTCTTAATTCTTTTGATGTAATGTTTCTCATTTCTTTCTCCATCAATCAAATAATTGGGCAATCCCCGCATGAAGACTGCCCTTTACAATTATTTAAAATGTAAACTTATCCGCAAAATATGCATCGAGATCTGCGATCGCAACTCTCTCCTGCTCCATGGAATCACGGAAACGAACCGTTACCATGTTATCTGTTTCGGATTCAAAATCGTATGTTACGCAGAAAGGTGTTCCGATCTCATCCTGACGGCGATATCTCTTACCGATATTTCCGCGATCGTCGAATTCACAGTTATACTTCTTGGAAAGCTGTGCGTAGATCTTCTCGGCACCCTCGTTGAGCTTCTTGGAAAGGGGAAGCACACCGATCTTAACAGGTGCAAGTGCGGGATGGAAACGAAGTACGGTTCTCATATCGGGAGCTTCTTCGGTTCCTAAGTTTTCCTCATCATAAGCTTCGCACAGGAATGCAAGAACTACGCGGTCCGCACCGAGTGAAGGCTCAACAACATATGGGATATACTTCTCATTAAGCTCATCATCAAAGTAATCCATGGGCTCACCCGAAGTCTCCTGATGTCTTGTAAGGTCGTAATCGGTTCTGGATGCGATACCCCAGAGCTCACCCCAGTCGGTGAAGGGGAATGCGTATTCGATATCCGTTGTATGATCGCTGTAAAAAGAAAGTTCCTCGGGATCGTGGTCACGAAGACGAAGGTTTTCTTTTTTGATACCAAGGGAAAGAAGCCACTCATAACATGTCTTTCTCCAGTATTCAAACCACTCGGTCTGTGTGCCGGGCTTGCAGAAGAATTCAAGCTCCATCTGCTCAAATTCACGTGTTCTGAAAGTAAAGTTACCGGGTGTGATCTCGTTTCTGAAAGACTTACCGATCTGACATATTCCGAAAGGTACTTTCTTACGGGAAGTACGCTGAACGTTTTTAAAGTTTACGAAAATACCCTGAGCTGTCTCGGGACGAAGGTAAACAACGCTCTTGGCATCCTCCGTAACTCCCTGGAAGGTTTTGAACATAAGGTTGAATTCCCTGATGCTTGTGAAATCATGCTTGCCGCATGAAGGACAGGGAACGTTGTTGTCGTTTATGAACTTTTCCATCTGTTCATGAGACCAGCCGTCAACGCTCGATTCGAGTTTGATATCGTTTTCGGCTGCAAAATCTTCGATGATCTTGTCAGCTCTGAAACGTTCGTGGCATGCCTTACAATCCATAAGAGGATCCGAGAAACTTCCGAGATGTCCCGAAGCCACCCATGTCTGAGGGTTCATAAGGATCGCACAGTCAACACCTACGTTATAGGGATTTTCCTGTACAAACTTCTGCCACCATGCCTTTTTTACATTATTTTTAAGCTCTACGCCAAGGTTACCGTAATCCCATGTGTTTGCAAGACCACCGTAGATCTCGGAACCGGGATAAACAAAACCTCTTGATTTGGCAAGTGCTACGATCTTATCCATTGACTTTTCCATAACTGTTCTCCTAATCCATATACATTTAGACAAAATTATACCCATGAATTATATACTCAATTCATGGGCTTTTCAACACTTATTTCGATCGCAGCGGTAACCATAATTTTAAACGCAGCGGTAATCTTAAGTTTAGCGTCACATTACTTACTGAACGATAACATCCAGCATATCAAGGCTGTTAAGATGCTTATCGATCAAAGCCTTTCGCTCGCGATCCGCAAGAGCGGTCAATCCTGCCAGATCATCATCGGTCAATGAAAAAGAATAAAGTTTCTCGATAGATGATGCACATATATAATTTACCGCGTTTAAAAGGTGCGTATCGTTAAATCCCAGGCGGTCCGGCGGGATTAATTCGCCTTCTATAGAAAACGTCTTTATCTCAAACACCGGCTTTATAAAACTGTTTTTAAGCTTTTCGCTCTTAAGTCCCTGAAAAGCTCTGTATAGATTAAGTAACAGCATCGATTCGTCATTGCCTTCGTGGGCATAATAATCGCAAACTTCCGTAAAATACATCGCGTAATATGCCGCGTTCATGTCGGTACGCAAAAACTCAAAGTAATTTGACGGCCTTACATCCTGAACGTTATAAGATGTTCTTCCGACATAAAGATCGAACTCGCCGTATACAAACAGATCCGTAGATGCCGTAAAGCGGCTTCCCTGACGCCTTGCGCCTTTTACAAAAGCCGTGATCTTGCCTTGTTCTCTTGT
>CACYCC010000121.1 GCA_902772805.1 uncultured Lachnospiraceae bacterium
CATTTTCTTTCGAATATGCACTGATGATTTGTAAGAACGACAGATCTGAATGACCCGTAATTAAGCGCAAAACTGTTCTTCTTTATTTCAGCCAGTTTGGAAATATGATCCGTAAGTGCGTTCCACTCCGGAGCATCAAAGCACGGTCTTAACGAAGGATCTCCGTCTTCCTTGCGTCCTTCCCTCCCCCACTCGGAACCGTAATATACACAGGGTATTCCCGGCATTGCAAAAGAAAGCGTATAGACAAGCGGAAGCTGTGCTTTATTGTTAAGTATCGAAGCGATCCTGGTAACATCATGATTGTCAACGAAGCTTAACAGATGCATGCCTCTGAACCAGCTCCAGTTTTCGGGTCCGAACTGCTGGATCAGTGTATTTACTATCTCAAACATGTTCATGCAGTTGAAACTGCTGAACAATCCCTTATAAGCCGCATAATTGGTGCATGAGTGACACATCTCGGGATTTACCCACTGTTTGTAGTCGCCGTGAAGAAGTTCTCCGAGCAGCAGAAATTCCGGCTTTAACGTATCCGTGAATCCGCGAAGTCTTTTTAAAAACTCTCTGTCAAGGCAATACGCCACATCAAGCCTTAATCCGTCGATATTAAAATACTCGGCCCAGTACTTTATCTTATCAAAAATATGCGAAACTACCGCATCGTTTCTAAGATTTAACTTTACAAGATCGTAATTGCCTTCCCAACCCTCATACCAGAGGCCGTCGTTATAATTGGAATTTCCTTCAAAAGAAACGTTGAACCAGTCCTTGTAGGGCGATTTCCATTTTCTTTTTAAAACATCGTTAAATGCCCAGAAGCCGCGTCCGACATGGTTAAAGACACCGTCTATGACTACCTTTATGCCGGCCTCGTGAAGCTTTGTCACTACTTCCTTAAAGTCTTCGTTGGTACCGAGTCTTCTGTCTATAAGGCCGTAATCACGGGTATTGTAGCCGTGTGTGTCGGACTCGAATATCGGTGAAAAATAGATCGCATTGATATTAAGGCGCTTAAAATGATCTATCCAGTCACATACCTTTAAAATGCTGTGTCCGACATTTACGCCGCTTAGATCTACGCCTGTTTCCGTATAAACAGCATCTTCGTTGTTAAACTGTGCTCCGACAAAACCGAGCGGATAGATCTGATAAAAAACCGATTGTTCCCACCACATTAAACTAAAAACCTCTCATTTTCTTTTGCATAAATACGGATAGTTCCGTTTTATGATACGGAAAGTTCCGTTTTATTCAACCGTAACGCTCTTGGCAAGGTTTCTGGGCTTATCGACATCAAGTCCCTTGGAAACGCTTAAGTAGTATCCCAAAAGCTGAAGCGGTATGATGGCCACAATGCCCACAAAGTGCTCGTCAACCTTCGGAACATAAACGGCAAAATTGACGCTGTCCTCAACATCGTATTTTCCGAATGTCGTAAGTCCCATGAGATACGCGCCTCTGCTCTTGCATTCCATCATATTGCTCAATGTCTTTTCGTAAAGGTCGCTCTGGGTAAGCGAGCCGATGACAAGAGTGTTGTTTTCGATAAGTGAGATCGTACCGTGCTTGAGTTCGCCCGCAGCATAGGCTTCGGAGTGGATATAACTTATCTCCTTCATCTTAAGCGAACCTTCAAGGCAGATTGCATAGTCGATACCGCGTCCGATAAAGAAAATGTCATGGGCAGCGGCATACTTGGCGGCAAACCACTGTATGCGCTCCTTGTTCTCAAGCGTGCTCTGTATCTTGGCCGGGATCGCGATCAGTTCGTCGATATAAGTCTTGGCGTTGTCGATAGTTCCGCGAACGGTTCCGAGTTTAACCGCCAAAAGATATGTGCACATAAGCTGGCACGAATAAGCCTTTGTTGTGGCAACAGATATCTCGGGACCTGCAAGCGTATACATGCAGTAATCGGCCTCTCTGGCTATCGAGCTTCCCACAACGTTTACTATGGCAAGAGTCTTTATTCCCGCATCTTTTGCCATTCTTAATGCGGCAAGGGAATCCGCGGTCTCACCGGACTGCGAAATGATGATGACAAGAGCGTTCTTGTCGAGCTTACTCTTGCGGTATCTGAATTCGGAGGCAAGCTCGACTCTGACCGGAACGTCCGTGAGTTCTTCGATAACATACTGTGCCTGCATTCCGACATGCCATGCCGAACCGCAAGCTGCGATATAGATCGAAGAAAACTTTTTAAGTTCCTCGTCGCTTAAGCCGATATCCGAAAAATCGACAGTCTCGCTGCCTTCGTCGCCTTTAATGTATTTACGGAGCGTATCCATGACAACCTTGGGCTGTTCATGTATCTCCTTCATCATGAAATGCTCGTAACCGCCCTTTTCGGCAGCTTCGGCATCCCACTCGATAGTGGTAAGTTCTTTTTTTACGACATCACCGTCAAGGTTGTAAAAAACAACATCCCCGGCTGAAAGTTCTGCCATCTCGAGGTTGCCGATATAATAAACCTGTCTTGTACGGTCAAGTATCGCGGGAACATCGGATGCAAGGAACACTTCCTTGTCGGTCTTACCGATGATCATGGGAGAATCTTTACGTGCCACGAATATCTTGCCGGGATGATCTTTGAACATAACGGCAAGTGCGTAGGAACCGCGCACTCTGACTATCGTCTTTGCAAGTGCGTCGATGGGACCCACTTTGTATTTTTTGTAATAATAATCTACGAGTTTGATAAGGACCTCTGTATCGGTCTGTGAATAGAACTGATAACCGTGGCGTTCCATCTTGGCCTTGAGCTCCTGGTAATTTTCAACTATTCCGTTATGTACGCCTACTACGAGCGATTCAACCTTACCTGAACCCGATCCCGTACAGTTACCCGATACATGGGGATGTGCATTGGTCTGGCTGGGTTCGCCGTGAGTCGCCCATCTTGTGTGGCCTATACCGCATGTGCCGGCAAGCGCTTTGCCGTTGTCGGTCTTCTCGGCAAGATTCTTAAGCCTTCCGATCGTCTTTACGACCTCGGCTTCTTTGTCACCGTCTCTTACGGCTATACCCGCAGAATCATATCCGCGGTATTCAAGTTTTGCCAGTCCCTCCAGCAATATGGGAGCCGCCTGTTTGTTACCTACATATCCAACTATTCCGCACATAAAAACCTCTTTCCTTACACAGTTCTTTAACTGACAATAATGAAAAATATATCATTTAATTATACCATCTAAGCGTGGCTATTCATACACTTTTTTGTATGCCTCCGCACTGCAGTTGTGTGCCGATGACAGCACTTCATTTGTATGCCCGGCGGCTGCACTCTATTTGAATTCCCTGCGGTTGCACTGTATTTGTATTCCCTGCGACCGGAGTTATATATCCGTGGCTTTAACCGGGATTAAATAAAGTTTTTTAAGATATCATACCCTCTTAATGTACCGGCACCTGCACCTTTGTTTGTACCATTACCTGCATCATTTCCGACATCATTCTCTTCCCCGCCGGCAAAACGGCGTTCAGGTTCGTCTGAATTAATGGTAAGGGCTTTGTATATCCTTTCAAGATCGCGATCTGTATTGTAGGGTGACAGCATCATTATTACATCATCGCCGGTTACGCACTCAGGCTCACATCCCGCGCGCCGAAGTCTCGCAGCAAGCGCGTCGCCTGCGCCCGGATTTGCCGTTTCATCCGCGCCGGCCCCTATAACGAGCCGTAACGGATCGCTTTTAAGGACTTGGATGCCATGGCATGACAGTCTATTTTTTAATTCTGCGATTCTATCCGACGTTATGTTAACCATAGAGGTGAAATCTGATTCATCGACCAAATTACAATTAACTGTTTCACCGGCCTTAGATTCGCTTACGCCTGCAGAATCGCTGGTTCCGCGTGAAATTACGCAACCGTTAACGGCGTCGAGACTTGCGAGAATAAGATACGACGGGCTCGACGATCCGAAAAGACTCATCGCTTTTAATACTTTTTTCTGTGAAATGTCTTGTGTTATGTCAACCGATATATGAAGATATGCGGCTCCCGTAAGCGCCGGAAGTGTCTTATGAGCCGAGCAGCAGCATATATC
>CACYCC010000122.1 GCA_902772805.1 uncultured Lachnospiraceae bacterium
GTTCGGGCAGAACATCACCGACGAGGCCCAGCTTATTAAATTTACGGATGATATCCATTCGCTTTACCTAAGCCCGCTCATCGCGATCGATGAAGAGGGCGGAAGCCTTGTGCGTATCGCATCCAAGAAGACATTTGACGTGCCCGTATATCCGACAATGGCTGAGATAGCTGCCACGGGTGATCCTGAAAATGCCTATGATATGGCGTTCGGCATAGGAACCTATCTTAAAAAATACGGGATCGATGTTAATTTCGCTCCCGTTGCGGATGTAAACACAAATCCGGACAATCCCATAATCGGGCCGAGAGCCTTCGGCGACGATCCGGATGTTGCCGATGAAATGGTTGCGGCCGCGATCAGGGGATTCCACGACGCAGGAATTTACTGTTGCGTTAAGCACTTCCCGGGACACGGTGACACATCGGTCGACACACACTACGGCAATGCACTCATCGAAAAAACATGGGATGAGATGAAAGAATGTGAGCTGATACCCTTTGAACGCGGCATCGAAGAAGGCGTGGATTTTGTGATGATCGCGCATATAACGGTTTCGAATATTACGGGAGATGACATGCCCGCATCGATATCCAAGACCATAGTAACGGATAAACTGAGGGGAGAACTCGGATTTGACGGAGTGATCGTGACTGACGGACTTGAGATGAAAGCCGTATCCGACCGTTTCGGTTCGGGCGAACTCGCGGTCCTGTCGGTTCTTGCAGGTGAAGATATAATACTTGTTCCGATAGATTACAAAGAAGCGTTTGACGCCGTTCTTGAGGCGGTAAATTCGGGACGCATCAGCGAAGAAAGACTTGATGAAAGTGTAAGACGCATACTCAGACTGAAACTTATAAAGGACTGAGATCGGAATAAAAAGGGGATAAAGGGAGGAAAACATCATGTTTATCATACTGTCAATGATACCGAGTGTCATACTGTATATCATTATCTGTAAGCGTTTCAAGGATGAAACGGGTACTGCGGGGCTGTTGGTCAAGTTATTCTTTCTGGGTATAGTATCGGCACTTGTAGCCGGCGGGGCAAATATATTGTTTGAAGACGTTTTCTTCGCTTCCTTTGATCATGAAAGCGTGCTGTATATCATATTCAGCGGATTTGTTTTTACGGCGCTTTTGGAAGAAGGGTTTAAATATCTGGCGATGAGGATGCTGACATGGAAAAATGCTGCATTCAATAAAACACGGAACGCAGTCACATATGCCATGTCGGTCGCGCTTGGCTTCGGATTTATCGAAAACATAGTGTACCTGATGTTCGATGCCACTATATCTAAGGTTATCATCCGAGGATTGCTGGGGGCGCTGGGGCATATGTTTGATGCCGCATTCATGTCATATTATTACGGACAGGCAAAATACCGCGCCGCATGCAACGACAAGGCGGGAGCCGGGCAGTGTATTCGGAAGGCTTTACTGATCCCTATACTGTTTCACGGTGCTTTTGACGTTATATTGCTTTTATCGGACTATGACTTCATGCTGATCCTGTTCTTTGTATTTTATATTGTTGAAATTGTGTTTGCCGTGAAATTCCTTAAAAAGTCACAAAAAGAAAACATGTGGATACCGGCTCATGTGGCAGAAAATGATCCGCTGTCAACGGGTGACATGGGACGGTAAACCGTGATAACGTGGGGCGGTAAACAATTGTTGCGAATGAGCATTTCGAATGGTATGATATTATAAATATGGGGGTGGGCATTTAATTGAATTATCTTATGATTGGAGAGTTTACGTATGTTTGCTGCATTGTTACCTCTTTTCGATGAAAAGATGGCCGTGAAGGCTTTTTCGCTGTTCGCACAGCGCGAGAATTTTCTGCTCAATCCTTTTTTGCTGGGAACGGGGGCCAATTCCGGTGTAGGTCAGATAAACGGTCTTGAAGTTATCGAAAATACCGGCATCAAGACTTTGGCCGATGATGCGGATATATTTGTTGCGGTTACAGATATTTCTTTGTTTGCCGATATAGAAGCCCAATGTAAGGCTCCTTCATCGCGCATCGTTATCTTAATAGACAATTCCGTTAAACCCGAAGATGTATTCATGAACAGGATCAAGGATTTAAGAGCCAAGGGTTACAGGTTCGCGATCCGCAAGATAAATGTTTCGGATTTTGAAAATTACCGGATACTCCTTGAACTCATGGATTTCATCCTTCTTGATTACAAGAGGATCGACATCACCAAGGCAAGGGTTTATTTCACTAAGCTTCTTCCCAACATCAAACTTGTTGCCACGAATGTTGACAGCCAGGAAGTGTTCGACGATCTGGTCAAAGAAGGCGGATATACTCTTTATGAGGGTGATTTTTACAGACTTCCCGTTACCAAGGGTGTCGAAGAGATCGCTCCCGTTAAAGTAACATATATCGAACTGTTAAATGTCGTAAACGATGTTGATTTCGACCTTACCAAGGCGGCGGATATCATCGGACGCGATACCGCTTTGGTAGTATCGCTCCTTAAGATGGTAAACCGCATGACCGTTAACGGCGGTATCACCACCATACGTCATGCAGCCGCAATGCTGGGCCAGAAGGAACTTAAAAAGTGGATCAATACGGCAGTCGCCGAGAAACTCTGTGATGACAAGCCCGGCGAAGTCACCAGGATTTCGCTTTTAAGAGCCAAATTTGCCGAGAATCTTGCTCCGCTTTTTGATATGGCGGGACAGTCATCGGAACTTTTCTTAATGGGTCTTTTCTCGGTGCTTGACATTATCCTTGATAAGCCCATGGATGAAGCTCTTATCATGGTAAAGGTTTCCAAACCCATCGAAAGCGCACTGCTTCGCAGCAAAGGTGATTTTGCGGAAGTGCTTGAGTTCATCAAAGCCTATGAAGTGGCTGACTGGACCGAGGTATCAAGACGCATGGTCATCAAGAATATTGATATGGATAAGGTATACGAGCAGTATCTTGAATCGCTTAAGTGGTACAGAGATCTGTTCTCCGAGTAATACCCGGAATATATAATGGAAAAAAGAAAAGAAATACTTAAAGATATATTTGCGATTGCATTCATAGCACTTCTTTCGTCGTTGCCGCTTGTTTTGGGCGGTATCGACGGGATGATACATCAGGACCTTCAGTTTCATTTATCGAGGATAGAAGGTATCAAAGAAGGGCTTAAGGGCGGTCAGTTCCCTGTCATGATGCAGTCGGTATGGATGCATGGCAAGGGCTATCCCGTAAGCATATTTTACGGAGATGCCCTTTTGTATTTCCCGGCTCTTTTAAGGCTTACGGGAGTCGGAGTCACAGCCGCTTACAAGATATTTGTCTTTGCGATCAACATCCTTACAGCATTAAGTGCCGTGGTATGCTTTAAAAAGATCACAGGGAGCGCGGCAGCTTCATATATCGGTGCTTTAATCTATGTTACCGCATCGTACAGGATGATGGATATATACGTAAGAGCTGCGGTGGGAGAGTATTCGGCATTCATCTTTTTCCCGGTCATCGCTCTTGCAATGGTGAATATCCTCAAAAAAGACAGGGAAGACAGGAAACTCGGCAGGGACGATCTGTTGCTGGCATTCGGAATGATGGGACTTATCGAAAGCCATCTTTTAAGTACCGTTATGACTGTATTTTTGCTGGCTGTCGTATGTGTTCTTTTTGCAAAAAGAACATTCCGTGTAAATTCGCTTCTGACCATCGGCCTTGCGGTAGTTGAGACCATAGTCTTAAACCTTTACTTTTTTGTACCGTTTCTTGATTATTACATCAACGAGCCGGTCTATGCGGGAAAAGGCGGAGATCATACGCAGGCGCTCGAGATACGTTCTTCGGGTGCATATGTGTCACAGTTTTTTGACTTTTTCGGACATATCTTCGGTCAGAACATTGAAGATGCGTCGCTTCGCATGCAGCTGACACCGGGACTTGCCGCATTGATCGCACTGGCGGTATGCTTTGTTGTCGTAGTCGTTTTCAGACGTAAGTACAAATATTTTGCCCTCGGCTTTATGGCCGTGCTTACGCTTGTAATGTCCACGAACCTGTTCCCGTGGAATTCGCTTGAAGGATATACGCATCTTTTCAAGATACTTGCGAGGGTTCAGTTCCCGTGGAGGTATCTCGCGGCAGCGGTATTTTTTGTATCGCTTCTTACGGCCATGCTGATCGCGGACTTTACGGACGATAAAAAGAAATTTGCGATCCCCGCGATAATGCTTGTGACTGCGGTGGTCTGCATTGTCATGACAATAGTCTTTACAACGAGATACAAAGAGGGTTACAGAAGAGTTGACTTTAAAAATTATGACGAAGTCGATTCGGGATACATGGGGGCCTGCGAATATTTAAAAGAAGGTACCGAACTGATAATAAGCGATTATGTTCCCGAGAACCCTCAGCTTGAGGCATATGAAGTTAAGAAACTTAAAGATTCGAAGATCGTGATGTATGTTTCAAATCCCGGTGAGGAATCGTTTGTTGAAGTTCCGAAACTTAATTATAAGGGTTACCGTGCAAGGGACGAACATAAAAACCGCCTGACTATACAGAACGGATATTTAAATCTTATAAATGTTGTTGTGCCCGCAGGTTTCGAAGGAGAGATCACGGTATACTTTAAACAGCCCGCGTACTGGGTTGCGGCAACCGCTATTTCTGCGCTTGCGTGGGTGTGGCT
This sequence comes from uncultured Lachnospiraceae bacterium, assembly GCA_902772805.1. GTDB lineage: Bacteria > Bacillota > Clostridia > Lachnospirales > Lachnospiraceae > UBA1258. Next base: position 4,670 of record CACYCC010000122.1, read on the forward strand.
TATATATTTATCATTCTCTTACAGCGCTAAAAAGCGCACTTTAAGAAAGGATTCTTGAACCACCTGACGGTATCGGAGTCATTATTTGAACATACCCCGTAACAGCTGTGTTTCGGGTAAAAATATTATAAAAAAGTGAGGTATTTATGGAATTCATAGTAAAAGACCAAAAACTTATATGTAAAAAGGGCGGAGAGACACTTCTTATCGA
>CACYCC010000123.1 GCA_902772805.1 uncultured Lachnospiraceae bacterium
TCCATTACCTCATACAACGGAATCGGGTCGAAACTCTGCACAATTTCCAAGCCCTCGCCGACAGGGGTGTTCATCGCCTGTTTTTTTTACCCCTGAAAGAAGTTGCCCTGAATAGGGCGATGTCCTTAGCGGAACAATCAAAAAACTGAATAGGATACAAAAAGCTGTCTTGAATGATTCAAGGCAGCTTTTTTTGATTATACCAGATGAATAGTGATACTTATTATTCGGTGTCGGATAAGTGGCGTTGTTATGATGCTACTTTCCGAATCTCACATGGATCAGTCTTACTTCCAGCGGTTCCAGCTTATAGGACAGCTTCAACACACCGTTTTCGATCGGATAGGTGTTGACCTCTTCTCCGGGGATCGACTGTTCCTTTAAAGAGAGCATTTCAATCTCATCATAAAACGCCGGTCGGTTCATTTTGACCCAAATATCGTAGGCGTTTCCTCTGTTCTGATTGATATAAACCGAGTATGCCGTACAACTGAGCGCGTCAATATCGGAAACAGATATATTCATCATGACCGAACGCCTGCCCGAAAAGACCTCATAGCGGCTGTTGCGCTTTTCATGGATATTAAAGGATTTCGTAGCAAACGATGAATAATGCTCATAATTATAAAGGATAATGAGAAGTTGCCCGGTATCTCCTTTAGAGATGAAGTACCCTGTACCGTCAGCTAATTTGTGATCTCCCAGAAAGGACATCATGCGGAACGCATAATACTGAGATTTCGGGATGCCGTTATAGGTAAAGGAGCCGACTCCGCCGTGAAAGAGGCGTTCCGGGATAAAATATTCGTCGTTGAGGTCTGTTAAGGTCCTGGAGCCGAATGACTCCAGCGCATCGTAGTTGGTGAGGATATTCTTAACCAGATAACAAGGCTTGAAGCATGTATCGTTAAGATAGTTTCTCTGTGAGACAGTGAGGTTCCATTCGGTAAGGTAGATAGGTATCGTACCTAAGCCGAAGGATTTACACTTCTTTTTTATTGACCTGATGTACTTTGTGAATCCCAGAGGATCGTTGTTCAGCTTTTCGATTTTATCAATATCATTTTCGGTAATGATCTTGTTTCGGTGTTTCAGGCTGACTTCCTTGACATAAAAATTCGTGTCAAAATAATGCACGGTAATAAAATCAGGTGCACAGTTCTCCCGGGAGATAAACTGCAGATAATCATCTACGAATCCGCCTTCCTGCTCAAACAGTATCATTGAGGGCGAGCCGACCTTGATCTTATTGTTGAAGGTCTTGATCGCTTCAAGCGTCGATTTATAAAACCGGAAGAACTGGAGGGAATCGTTCCATTGATAAAATGCCGTGCCGGAATCCGCCTGGCACCAAACTGTGTACAGCCAGCTTTCCGTGGCTGCCTTTCCGTACTTATCGGTAATATGGGTAAAGAAGCTGTTTATCAGCCTGATCCATTTATTCATATCCTTTGGCGGGGAAACATTGTATCGTCCCATCTTCACGGTTTTTGATGGATCCGACGCAAGCATGGCAGGCATAAATGAGAGCGAGATGAAAGGCTTCAAATCAACGGACAGCAAAAAGTCGATAACTTTGTCAATCATGATAAAGCTGAAATGCGGGTTCCGATGCTCATCCTCGGCATAGACCATCATATCATCGGAAAAGATACCTTTTAAAGACGCATATTCGTAATGGATCTCTTTTTGTGCCTTACGGATCATATCCTGAATATCTTTATAAAGAATAGACCTGCAGCCGGAGATATTCAATACCTTCCGGTATTTATGCTTCAACGGAGTTCCCGCTTCTTTGTAAGAAACAGGAGGAACCGTGACAGAGAGAGGAATACCGTTATCCTGTGCCCTCAGTTGGATGGAGCCATGATCAAGTGAAGTATATTTTACGATCGTTTCATACTGTGAATAATCGTATTTCAGTTGATTGTCGCGGTAGCCTAAGGGTACATTTGTTGCCTTCCGATATTCAGACGGAAGGACGCCGTAGCTTCGTTTGAATACGGCATTAAAGCTGCGGGTATCGGTAAAACCGTTCGTTTTGGCGATCCGCTCGACCGTTTGATCCGTTCGGATCAGGTCCTGCAACGCGTGAGATAAGCGGACATTGTTATAAAAGCGCAGGAAAGACATGCCTGTGGCTTTTTTGAATGTAGAGGATAAATAGGAATAATTCAGATGAAAGTGATCGGCAACATAGTCCAGCGTCAGACCCTTTCGATAATTCTTCTCGATAAAGTCCATGATACCGGTAATATGAGCCGATGCAGAGGTCGAATAATTGGGCTCTGAGAGGATATATTTATCGAGCAGAATCCCGACCAAAGAAAACATCAGGGAGAGCGTCTCATATTTATTGAAGGCGTCGGCGTTGGTTTTCACGAGCTGAGACAAGATACGCCGTACATCATCGTATTTTGAATTTTCCGTGTCGCCGCAGGAGTTAAGAAGAAATCGAACCGAACCGGTCTCATCATAAAAAAACCGAAGAGGGAAGATCAAGGAAAGAGCATTGCCCGTTGATTTCGTTACTAAATGATACTCATTTGAGTTGATCAGCACGACGTCCTCCGGCTTCATCAGGTAGCTTTCGCCTCGAATCTGGAGACTGGCTGTTCCGTCGAGAATCATGAGCAGTTCTAAGTCATCGTGATACTTTCCGTCGCTTTCTTTAAAATTATAAATAGCTAAGCCGATCGGAAAGGCAGTCGTCTTGTTTATTAATGTGATAAAGCCCATCTGAATTCTCACTTTCTGTGTCAAATATTTTTGGGTCCCTTCGCGCGTTTACTCTTTGATTATACACGCAATATACATGAAAAATCAACAATTATTCTTAAAATGTGCAATTTTTTTGTTGCAAGAACATATAGAAATGTGTGAGATATAAAAATTATAGGGAAGTCCAAAACAAATATTTAGCAAGTGTTGATATAATAAAGTCACAAAGAAAAAATCTTTGATAAAAAAGGAGGATATTATTCATGAAAAAGAAAATCTTCAGCGCTATCGCACTTTTGCTCGGTATTGTGATGGTCTTTGCTATGGCGGGCTGCGCTTCCCA
>CACYCC010000124.1 GCA_902772805.1 uncultured Lachnospiraceae bacterium
CCCCACAGGACAGGATCATATTCCATATAGATGTCAATTCGGCATTCTTAAGCTGGACCGCAGTGGATATGCTGAGTAAAGGCGCTGTGACAGACATAAGGGAGATCCCTGCGATCATAGGCGGTGATATGGAAAGACGTCACGGTATAGTGCTGGCGAAATCCATACCGGCCAAAAAGTTCGGGATATCCACGGCAGAACCTATAGTGAGTGCCTTCAGGAAATGCCCGGATCTTTACATGGCTCCGCCGGACCATGCGCTTTATTCGCGGATGAGCCGTTCTTTGATGGACTATCTTCACACCATCACATCGGATATTCAGCAGGCCAGTATCGATGAGTGTTATCTTGATTTTACTCCGGTAGCGCATATGTATGAATCGCCCAAGGCCTGTGCCGACATGATCCGCCGGGAAGTCCGCGAAAGATTCGGATTTACCGTTAATGTAGGCATTTCCGACAGAAAAGTTTTGGCCAAGATGGCTTCGGATTTTGAAAAGCCCGATAAGACTCATACACTGTATTCGTACGAGATCCGTGAAAAGATGTGGCCTCTGCCGGTCGAAGATCTTTTCCTGTGCGGAAAGAGCGCCGCGGCAACATTAAGAAAGCTCGGGATCGAAACCATAGGCGATCTTGCAAAGACAGATCCCGAAGTTTTACGGATAAATCTTAAAAGTCACGGTGAGACATTATACCGCTTTGCAAACGGGATAGATGATTCCGGTGTTGAGAGTGAACCCGAGGAAGTTAAGGGGATAGGCAATTCAACCACAGCCGATCACGATGTTGTCAAAAGAGACGATGCTTCCGAGATAATCTACGATCTTTCGGAATCCGTTTCGAAGAGACTCAAAAAGCACGGCTTTAAGGCGTATACAGTGACGCTTGAGATAAAATACGCAACTTTTAAGACGGTTTCCCGACAGACCGCTCTCGATCATCCGATCGTAAATGCGGCGTCAATACATGAAACGGCAATGTCGCTTTTTGATGAGCTGTGGGATAGTGAACCTATAAGACTGCTGGGAGTCCGGACAACGAAACTCGTATCCGAAAACGAACCCGTTCAGTTGAGCCTTTTTGACATGAATAACGGAAATGATCGGACGATATCCGCAGGCAAAGGTCCCGACAGTGATAAACAAAAAAATCTCGAAGATGCACTTTTAAAGATTCGCGACAGATACGGTGAAGGGGCCGTAATGCGCGGAAAGGTAAAAAAGACTGATGACAACGGCAAAAAAGAAAACAAATAACTCCATAAAGATAATACGTGCGGTTCTTGTGGCTATAGCAGCCCTTTTGGCTGCCACGGGTGTTCTTTTTGTGCTGATACCTTATATACAGGATAAAAACGCAGAAAAGCGTAAAGCCGAAGAAGCTGCGGAGCATGAGGCTGCAAGGCTTGAAATGTACAACAGGGATCTGATGGATTTCACCGCACTTGAATATGAAGCGGTACTTTTATCGATGCCGGGAAACGAGAACTGGTCGGCCGACGGAACGATCAAAGGGTATCTTGGGTATGACTGGGTCAGGAACAATGAAGAACTAAATTCCGATGAGTTTAAAGAACTTCTCGACCTTGCTCTTGTCTCGGGTAATTCGATAGAGTGTTTTTATATGGTGCTCGATCCCGTTAAGATGTTTAAAGCGACTAAAACCGATGAACAGTCCGCAGGCGCGGCCGGTGAAACGGGTGATGGTCAGTCGGCACCTTTATATGAACTTAATCTTGATATAGCAGCCGTTGCGGATGCAAATCCCGATATTTCGTTTACGGTATACACACCGTTTTATTCAAGACAGTATTGGGATAACGTCAAATTTGCCGATTATCCATATGTTATCGCTTTTTACGAAAAGGTACTTAAATCGCTTGTAAAGTGCAAAAACGTGAAAGTCATGGATTTTACCGGGGAAAACTGGCTCATAGACAATCCCGCACTTTATGAGGATATTGAAACGGGTGACCTCAGGAGTGAAGTTTACGAAAAACTTTTTCTTTATTCATTTATTCCGGGGCGTGAACTGGATAAAACTTCGGTGGGACCGGCGATCGTGGGTATAAACGAAAATTGTCTTACCAAGACGGACGGTTCGCTCGATGAGGTCAAAAGAACGTGGTTTCGCTGGCCGTTTACCCGTGAAAAGGAAGAACCGGTAACACTTCCGCTTGAGGATTACGATATAGTTTTTATGGGAGACAGCATTTTTGCGTTAAATGACGGCGTGTATTCTATCCCTTCGGTCGTATCGCTTAAGACAGGTGCAAGGACTTACAATATTTCCCGCGGCGGCATGCCTGCGGCACCTTACGAAGACGTATTCAATCTGTCAGATGCGGTGGGTCATTTTTTGAATAAAGAACCTCTCGGGACCGAAGACATGATCGTATATGATACGTGGCTTCAAAAATATATGGCAGACGATCATACGGGCAGGAAACTGATCATAGTGTTTGACGCTTGTGCAAACGATTATATCTGTGCGCTTAAAGCTTTCGGAGACAGTACCGATACCACCGAAGGTGCATACGATCTGGCGTTACGTGCGATAAAAAAGGCGTACCCCGATTGCGAGATAGTGTGTTTAAAGCCTTATACCTTACAGATGGCATCGAACGGAACAAATGTAAACGATGCGGGGTACCGGCTTTCGGATTACAAGGAAGGTATGGAAAAGGCGGCGCTTGCAAACGGCTGCATTGTATGGGATATGCAGGATTACGGCGAGTTCGACCTTGATGATACGCATCATTATCTTGACGACGGCGTTCACCCTTCGGTATCGGGAAGTTACGAGATCGCCGCAGGCCTTTCCGATGCGCTTATCAAAACTTTCGGAAGCGAACCCACAGGCGAGTGAGAGTTGCAAAACTTATTTTTTATTGTTAAAATACAAAAGTTGTTAGGGGTATGATATAACTCGGTATTTAGTTATGGTTTTAATTTCCAGATTTCATAAAAAATGCAGAATTGCATATCTTGCGGTATCATTGGTGGCGCTTGCTTTGGCGGCACTCTTTATTCCCAATGTCAGATTATATGAAAGCGAAGGCAACAATATTTATACCCTCATGATCAACGGTAAGGAAATGGGTAAGACCGATACCGAGACAGAGGCGAGGGAAATACTTAACGATGCCCGCAGACAGATCGCTGCCGCAAGTGACGATCTGGTACTTATAGACGCCGATTCAAGGATCGTCGGATCGGAAGTTTTAAAGGGTGCCACGGATTCCCGCGAGCAGGTTCTTGCAAATGTCAAAGCCGAACTTGAAGCTTCGGTAAAAGAAACTATGCAGCGAGCCTTTACCGTTAAGATCGACGAGTACATGGTAAGTGTATCGAACGAACAGGAAGTTATCTCACTTCTTGAAGCTTCCCTTAACAAATACGATGAAAACAAAAAGTTCTATGTCGAACTTGTCAAGGATTCGTTAAGAGAACTTCCCGTAGTGGTTCC
>CACYCC010000125.1 GCA_902772805.1 uncultured Lachnospiraceae bacterium
AAATGGCGGGATTTACCAGTTCATCCTTAAGATTTTGTATCTTTTCCTCAAGTTCCGATATCTTTTCCTCGGTCCTTTCAAGCTTTCTTTCGAGTTTTGAGATCTCTTTGCCGGGGTTATAGTACGAACCCTTTGTGTTTACATTCTCGGCTGCCCCGGACGCTGTTGCACCGCCGGTCGCCGCTTCGTTGCTGCCCTTGACCGCACTGCCCGATGCGGACGCTACGCTACCGTTTGCTGCTTTACCCGATGCGGACGTCGCGCCGCCGTTTGGCGCAGTACCGGACCTAAACGATCCGCTGTATGCACCGTCCGCGGTTTTGCCGAGTTTCTTTTCCTCGTACTCATCGTATCCGAAGTTATAGAACACAACGCCGTCTTTGGTAAAATCGATGATCCTGTCGGCCACCTTTTTGACAAAATATCTGTCGTGCGACACGAATATAACGCTTCCCGGAAAATCCTTTAACATACTCTCGAGAGTTTCCTTGCCCACGATATCCATATGGTTTGTGGGCTCATCAAGTATCAGGAAATTCGGACCTTTTTTGAATATTTTGGAAAGCGCAAGCCTTACCTTTTCGCCTCCCGACAGCATATCTACGTTTTTAAATACATCATCACCCGAGAATAAAAACGCACCGAGATCGTTTCTTACCTCTGTCTCGGTAAGCCTTGGGAACATATCCCAGTAATCGTCGATAACTCGCTTTGATGATGAATACTGGGCCATCTGCTGATCGAAATATCCGATATCGACATTGACCCCATACTTAAGGTATCCCGAGATTGGCTCGAGATTTCCCACAAGAGTCTTTAAAAATGTGGATTTTCCCACACCGTTTCCGCCTATGATACCGATCTTTTCGCCCCGTTTCATATCAAGCGATACGGTCTCAAGTACATCGGTATATCCGACAGCAAGTTTATCAAGAAACAATACGTCTCTTCCTGTCTCACGAAGCGGTTTAAAGGATGCCTTAAAACTCTTGGTATCAAACCTCTCGGGAGCTTCTATCTTGTCCATGTGCTCGATCGCCTTGAGCTTTGAACGGGTCATCGCTACCTTGGTAGGCGTGTTTTTGTATTTCTCGACTATCGTATTAAGCCGCTCGATCTCTTTTTGCTGGGCTTCGTAGTCCTTTTTCTGCTTTTCGTAATCGGCTTTTTTGGTTTCTATGAATTTGGTGTAGTTACCGGGATATCTCTTTATCTTTCCGCGCTCGATCTCGTAGACCGTCTCTACTATGTGGTCAAGAAACATTCGATCGTGCGATACTATCACGATAGCCCTGGGATAATCCTTTAAATAACCTTCAAGCCATTCCACGGTCTCCATATCGAGATGGTTGGTGGGCTCGTCAAGCAGGAGTATATCCGGTTTTTGCAAAAGAAGCTTCGCGAATGCGATCTTAGTGCGCTGGCCTCCCGAAAATTCACTTAAAGGTTTCTTGCGCTCTTCCTCGTCGAATCCGAATTTTTTAAGTACCACATCGTATTCTTTTTCATAATAATAACCGCCGAGGTATTTAAATCTATCCTCTAAGGCGGTATATTTGTCTGCGAGAGCCGGATCGGCAGAGGTCTCAAGCTGTGCCACAAGATCGTCAAGCCTGGCTTTCATGGCTATCATGGGCGCAAAAACTTTCTTGACCTCCTCCTCAAGAGTAACGGAATCATCATCAAAAGCGATCTGTTTAAGATAACCGATCTCGGGATTTCCGGTCTTTGATACAAACATATCTTCGTCCGAATCCCGCTTGGTGATCTCAAGCTCTCCCGATATGAGTTTTAACAGGGTAGTTTTGCCGCAGCCGTTACGACCGACGATGGCTATCTTTTCCCTGTCGTTTTTTATTTCAAAATTAATTCCCGATATTATGGTATCGGCACCATACATAACGGTGCCGTTATGAATCTGATATAACATTGTCCTTTACCGTATTTATATCACGGACCGAACGAATGACCACCGCTGACATAGGTGCAAGCTTAAGAGTCACTTTTCCGTTATCAAGCGGTACAGGAAGTTTTCCGACATTGTATCCTTTTTCGGTTGACTCAACTATACGCTCATATTTCACGCCCTGCGGAGCGATCAGCTCAAGCATCGCAAGCGTAACGGTTCGTTCCGTGGTATCTCTGTTGATCACGACCGCAGTGGCCGTGGTTTTCGTGAATCTGCCGTATGCGATTATAAAATCCTCGGCTGACATCTTTTTAAGCGATCCCATAGTGAGTTCGCAGGTTTCATGGTGTATCCTGATCATTTCCCTGTGGAAATCGATAAGTTCAAAGTCTTCATGACCCCAGGGATATGTACGTCTGTTATCGGGATCCGTAAATCCCGTAAGTCCGGCCTCGTCACCGTAGTATATCGTAGGCGCTCCGGTCCATGTCATCTGAATGACGACCGCCTGACGCATAACGGCTTTGTTGACGCCTTCATCGGCTTTGTATGCTCCGACACTTCCGCTCCGTCCCACGGTCTGATTGGTACGTGTCAAAAATCTTGAATGATCGTGATTTGAAAGCTGGTTCATGGCAACGGAAAGCGAGGGGTTGGTGAAACGATATCCGGCATAATCCATTGCATCCCAGAAAGCAGCGGTATTACCCACCATCTCGGGTCTGAAATCGTCGCTGTGCTTTTGCATACCGGTCAAAAACCATGTGACGGGCTCCATAAATCCGTCATAGTTCATTACGGAATCCCACTCCTTGCCGCTTAACCAGCTTCCGGGATCTCCGTAGTGTTCGGCCAATATCAGTGCCTCGGGGTTAACATCCTTAACCGTCCTTCGAAGACGCTTAAAGAACTCATGGTTAAAATCCTGTGAATGCCCTATATCCGCAGCAACGTCAAGTCTCCATCCGTCGGCGCAAAAAGGCTTTGAAACCCATTTTGCGGCAATATCCATTACTTTATCGTATAAAGCGGGTGATGCTTCGTAATTGAGTTTCGGAAGCGTATCAAATCCCCACCATCCGTCATAATCTCCGTTATAAGGCCAGTTATCGGTCTTAAAGTCAAAATAATTTCTGTAGGGGCTGTCGGCATCGACATATGCTCCCTTGGCAAAACCTTCGGATCCTTCATAAATACGCTCTCTGTCGAGCCACTTGTTAAAGGAACCGCAATGATTGAACACTCCGTCCAGTATGACTCTTATACCGCGAGCATGCGCTTCACGGACAAGCTCGCAAAAGAGATTGTCGGATGCTTCAAGATTTTCGTGTGAGCATACTCTCGTACGATACTTGGTAGCGTTTCTGTTATCCGAATCACCGTAATCAAGACACTCTCCGCCGTCTTTTACTATAACGCCGAAATGAGGATCTATATGCTCATAGTCCTGGCTGTC
>CACYCC010000126.1 GCA_902772805.1 uncultured Lachnospiraceae bacterium
GCCATGGAAAACCTTGAGCTTCAGAAAAAAGCCAATGAAGTTCGTAAAGGTATCGTGACTGCGGTTCATTCAGCCAAGGCCGGACATCCCGGCGGATCGCTTTCCGCAGCAGATATGTTTACGTTCCTCTACTTTGAAGAAATGAACATTGACCCCAAGAACCCCAAGATGGAGGGAAGAGACCGTTTCGTTCTTTCCAAGGGACACACCGCTCCCGGACTTTATTCGGTACTTGCCAACAGAGGATACTTCCCTGTTGAAGATCTTAAAACCCTTCGTAAACTCGGTTCATATCTTCAGGGACATCCCTGTATGCAGGAGACTCCCGGTGTTGATATGTCTTCGGGATCGCTCGGACAGGGTATTTCGGCAGCCGTAGGTATGGCTCTTGCCGGAAAACTTGACAATGCCGATTACAGAGTATATACACTCCTTGGCGACGGTGAGATCCAGGAAGGTCAGGTATGGGAAGCTTCCATGTTTGCAGGCGCCAGACATCTTGACAATCTCGTAGTCATCGTTGACAACAACGGACTTCAGATCGATGGTAAGATCGAAGATGTCTGCTCACCTTATCCCATCGATAAGAAGTTTGAAGCATTCAATTTCAACGTAATAAACATTGACGGACATGATTTCGATCAGATCCGTGCAGCCATGAGAAACGCACGTGAGTGCAAAGGCAAACCCACCGCTATCATCATGAAGACCGTTAAAGGTAAAGGTGTTTCCTTCATGGAAAACAATGCGGGATGGCACGGCAAGGCACCCAACGATGAAGAATATGCTATCGCAATGGCCGATCTTGAGGCTATTGACGCTAAGTTAAAGGAGGGCAACTGATATGGCAGACAAGATTGCTACAAGAGAAAGTTACGGTAACGCGCTGGTAGCATGTGCCGAGGATTTCCCCAATATGGTAGTTCTCGATGCCGACCTTGCAGGCGCCACCAAGACAGGAACTTTTAAAAAGGCATATCCCGACAGACATATCGACTGCGGTATCGCCGAATGTAATATGACAGGTATCGCCGCAGGTCTTGCAACATGCGGTAAGATCCCCTTTATTTCTTCATTTGCAATGTTTGCGGCAGGCCGTAACTACGAGCAGGTTAGAAACGCTATCGGATATCCTCACTTAAACGTTAAGATCGGTGCAACCCACGCAGGTATCACTGTCGGCGAAGACGGTGCAACCCACCAGTGCAACGAAGATATCGCTCTTATGCGTACCATTCCCGGCATGACCGTTATCGTACCTTCGGATGATATCGAGGCAAAAGCAGCCGTACGTGCCGCCCTTGAGATGAACGGACCCGTTTACTTAAGATTCGGTCGTGCAGCCGTTCCGGTAATCAACGATAAGCCCGATTACAAGTTCGAGATCGGCAAGGGCGTTCTTTTAAGAGAAGGTACCGACGTTACGATCGTTGCAACAGGTATCTGTGTTGACTCCGCACTCAATGCAGCAGAAATGCTCGCCGCTGACGGAATCTCCGCAGAAGTTATCAACATCCACACCATCAAGCCTCTTGATGAGGATCTTATCGTTAAGTCCGCTACCAAGACCGGCAAGGTTGTGACCGTTGAAGAGCACTCCGTTATCGGCGGACTCGGCTCAGCAGTTTGCGACGCGCTTTCAGCCAAGCATCCCGTACCCGTCAAGAAGCTCGGTATGCAGGATATTTACGGTGAATCCGGTCCCGCAGCCGCACTCGTTGAGAAGTACAAACTCGATGGCAAGGGCGTTTACGAAGACGTTAAAGCATTTGTTAAATAACAGTTTACTTGACACGAATAATCCCGAGGCGATTTTATTCTGCCTCGGGATTTTCTTTTTCTTGAATATCAGGATTATCGGGAAAAACATGTATTTGTAATAGAACAGTAATAGGGACTTCGAGTGTTTCGGAAAAATATCTGAGTTCGTAATCGGGAACTAATCTATCTCCTGTCTCTATACGGCTTATTGCCTTTTGATTAAGATCAAGTCCCTTTAATTGCAGGTACGCCGCTAAACGCTCTTGCGATAACCCTTTTTCTTCTCGATATTTACGAATAACCGAACCTGATACATTGCATTTTCCATCTTTATTTCTGTAAATCTTCATATAGTTCTGATTGTAAATACTCCAAAAGTAATGAGGCTTTTTATTATACTCAAACTATTCAGATAATTCCCAACATTTAAGCCTTCTATCGTTGACATTATCAGTGCTTCGTCTGTATAATTATCCCAAAGATGACTAAAGCGTTTTATATCAATTCTACTAAACGCGTCTTTGAATGATTTATGCTATCGAATTTCATATTAGATGCCATTGTTATCTTTTTGAAAAACCAAAAATAGGAGGGGTAAAGATAATGATCTGTAAAAAATGCGGAAAAGAGTTTTCCGATGGTATTTTTTGCCCATATTGTGGGAAAAAGAATGTTATAAAAGCTGTCTCGGAAAAAAACGGAGGTAAATCATCAAAGTGGTGGATTGCAATTATCCCTATCCTTGTTCTTGGTTTGGTGGTTGTTGGATTAACAATGTATATGAACCAGGAAAAAGCCAATAGGAGTGCTAAGTTCTTAAATTTATTAAAAAGTGGGAATACAGAAGAAGCCAATTCGTTATATCAGTCAGGTATTGTAAATGATAGCGAAAAACTCGCAGAAACATATACTGCGGTAAAGGCTGATATTGATGGTATAACAGGTGATTATTACGCAGGAACGATATCATATGATGATGCCGTAAATAAGTTGAAAGTATATACGGGCTTTTATGATACGGATATCGAAGAAGCTGTTAGGAAAATGGATAGACTCAGATCATCCCGAGAGGCATTTGATAGTGCTGAAGCGGAATACTCCAAGGGTAACTATAAAGAAGCATATGATCTTTATTCTGATGTCATATCAGATGATGATAATTATGAGACGGCAATAAAGCATAAAGAAGAATCTTATTTGGCTGTCAAAGATAATATCATGTCTAAGGCTGCAGAATTGAAAGAACAAGGGAAATATTCGGATGCGATTTCTTTTTTGAGAGCTGAGCAGTCATTCCTAAATGCAGAGGACAAGAAATTGACTGATGCCATGATTGAGGAATGCGACAAACAGATTACCAATGCTGCAATAAAGAAAGCTCAAGAATATAAAGATAATCAAGAGTATATACAGGGAATAAGATATATCGATTCATTGGTTGATTCTATTAAAACAAATGCTGATATTAAGGCACTTCGTTCGGAATTTGTGAAAGAATACGAGAAGGAGGTTACTGATACCGTTACTGTTTATAAAGACAACAAAGAGTTTACTGAAGCAATACAGTTTGTTAGAAAGGCTCGAACCGAACTTCCGGAAAGCGCCCTCATATCTGGAATGGAGAGCGAACTCAAGGATTATTTGCCTATTTCGTTGTCGGAAGTTTTTTGCTTTCAAGGACCTGAGTACACGCTTAATAGTCCGATAACCAACGCAAAAGATATGTATCAAAACGAATATTCAGAAGCCTTTTTGTATTTTGGGAAAACAATTAAGGGGTACGATGAAGTATGGCTTGTTAATTCGGAGTATCAGCACTTTTCAGCATGGCTTGCTCCATACGAGGATTGGAGTGATTCTTCTGATGCGAGAGTTACAGTTCTTTTTGATATATATGCAGATGATGTAAAAATGCAGGAAATAGCAATTAGTAGAGATTCTAAGCCGGTGAAGGTTGAAGTAGATTTGACGGGAGTAGAAAAGATTAAATTTCATATAAGAGATTCGAATCATTCGTATCTTCCCGGTGAAGTTTTGCTAGCAGATCCTTGTGTTTACAAACGATATTAATGTGTTAAAACGAATAACAACTTTAGGAGGCCTTTATGATTAAAAAAGCATTGTGTCTAATATTGATAGTTTTGTTCA
>CACYCC010000127.1 GCA_902772805.1 uncultured Lachnospiraceae bacterium
CGTTCTTTAAAACCGTTGTTTGAATAAAGTTTTGGCGAATCGTTGTACCTGCTCGTATCACAGACACGCCATTCTCCCTTGCACTCACCGCTTCCGACGGGAAGTGTCATAAGGACTTTGTAGAAGGGAGTTTCCGTAAACTTTCTTATCTCGTTTTCACGTTCCACAACCATTCCGAGAACACATGTCATAACACGTCCTACCGAAATAACGGCTTTGTCGCGATTTAAGAAGTCTTTTATGGAATAACCGTATTTAAGAGTAAGGGCACGGGAAAAATTGATACCCATCAGATAATCTTCCTTGGCTCTTAAATATGCGGCTGCGGCCAGATTGTCATATGCCGATATGTCTTTGGCTTCCCTTATGCCGCGGTTTATCTCCTCTTCGGTCTGGGAGTCTATCCATACACGTTTTTTGGTCTTGTTGTCGACATGAGCTTCCTGATCGACAAGCCGATATATGTATTCTCCTTCGCGTCCCGAGTCGGTACAAACATATATCGTATCGATATCGTCTCTTGTCAAAAGCCCTTTAACGATATTAAACTGCTTTTTTACGCTTCCTATCACTTCGTATTTCCATGTCCCCTCACTTGGGATAAAGGGAAGCGTATCAAAAGACCATTTCTTGTATTTTTCATCGTATGCTTCGGGATAACTCATCGTGATGAGATGTCCCACGCACCATGTAACAACCGCTTCGTCGGATTCCATATAACCGTCTTTGGAAACGGTATTTAATTTCAAAGCCTTGGCGAATTCTTTGGCTACGCTGGGCTTCTCGGCTATATATAGACTTTTACCCATATTTATAATCTGTCCATTGAAACTAGATTGAGAGCCTTACTGATCTTGCCTTCGATAGTAAGCTTCTCGTCAAAACGGCCCGATGTGAATATATAGATCTCATCGGTCGGAAGAACTGCTTTATCTGCGCAGAACATAAACCATTCGTAATCGTCATAGGTAAACATCGGCTTGTCGAAATTACAAAAGCCCAGTGTTGCCTGTCCTTCTTCGTTGTAAAGAACAATGTCGATCGTACCGGGTTTGCCGACCCACGTACCGGTGGAATCGGCTTTTATGTGGAGTTTATTTTTGTCATTAAGTCTTAACATATATTCAAGACATATGTCGGGGAAATAACGCTGCGCATAGTTCTTTAAAGTGGGATGCACGAACTGTTTGTAAAAATCTTCAGCGGAAAGAAAGTCTAGAAGACTTAAATTCCTGTAAAGATACGAATACGAAAAATCAACAAAGTGATTCGAAACGGCATAAATACCTTTCTGGGCATAGTCACGGCCTTCCGTATCCACACTGAATACTTTCTTTACAAGTTCAAGTTCCATCAGGTTCTTGATATATACGCTTATCTTGGCTCTTGAAAATTCCGTGTGATCGTAAAGCTCGTTTAATTTGTGCTTTCCGTCCGAAAGCGCGGAAATGATTGTATTGTATACGCCGGTCTCTCTTAATTCATCGCTTACTAGCATAAAACCGACTTCGTGAAGAGGCCCGCTTTTGCGGATGATCTTGCGGATTATGTTTTCCTTGACCGAAAGTTTGGGCTCAAACATATTCCAAAGTCCCGGAAAACCTCCGAGAATAGCCCATACATATGCACAGTCTTCGTTGGAATACAAGGGGAAGAATTCTTTAAGATCGGCAAAAGAAAGTTCTTTCATCTTAACGAATCCGGACAACTCAAAAGCGGCTTCCCCTATCTTGGAAACCATTGAATTTTCAACAAATCCCACGGATGAACTCAACAGTATCACAAGATATTCCTGATCGTTCCAGGAATTGTGGATAAAGGAAATGAGTTCGTCCATGAAAGTCGGACATGTCTTTATGATATGCTGGAATTCGTCAAATACGATGACCTTCTTCTGTGAATGTTCTTTTCCAAGAGACTTAAACACTTCCGAAAATTCGGGGTATTTTAAAGAACGCACTCCCATGGATGCAAGCCAGACACCGAATCTGTACTTCTGTTCTCTTTCCGAAGCCGGAAAAGCACAGTAATAAAATCCGGGTTTGTCTTCCATGAATTCTTTGACGAGTGTGGTCTTTCCGATATATTTCTGACCGTAAAGAACGATTATCTGACTTTTGTCACGTTCATAATATGTGTTTAATTGCTTTAACTCGGCATTTCGTCCGATTATCATTTTTATCCCCTGTACATTATACTCTTAATAATATTTCTTCTATCTCGGTATCCGGTACCGGTTTTGAAAGATAGTAACCCTGAATGATATCGCATCCCAAAGATTTAAGAAGTTCCATCTGTTCTTCGGTTTCAACACCTTCTGCGACCGTTTCATATCCGAGTTTTCCGGCCATTTCGATCACAGCCTGCGTTATGATCCTAGTGGATTCGTCGTTTAATATGGAATCGATAAATGATTTGTCGACTTTTAACGTATCCGCCGGAAGACCTTTAAGATAAGAAAGCGATGAAAATCCCGTACCGAAGTCATCAATGGAGATCTTTACACCGAAGTCTCTTAACTCTTCCATCTTTTCGACAACGGTCTTTATGTCGTCTATCAAAACGGATTCGGTGATCTCGAGCTCGAGTTCTTCGGGTTTCATGTCGTTTCTGTTGATCGTAGAGATGACTTTTGTAACAAAATCGGGCCGCTTATACTGAATGGATGAAATATTGACGGAAAGGATCATGTCATAATCATATCTTTTCTTCCATTCCATGAACTTTGAAACACTTGTTTCAAGTACCCAGTCACCTATCGATATGATGGAGCCGCTTTTTTCGGCAAGCGGTATGAACATAGCCGGTGAAACAAGCTTGCCTTCGGCATCTTTCCATCGGATCAGTGCCTCGACACCTCTTAATCTTTTGTTTGAGGAATAGTACTGCGGCTGGAAATTGAGATAAAAATCCATATTGTTGACCGCAAGTTTTAACTTGTTTTCGATGGCAACGGAATTTTTAAATTCGTTAAGAACAAGCGAGTCGAAATATCTGATCGTATTTTTGCCGGCTTCCTTGGCTTTAAGCATTACTATCTCGGCACCGTTTACAAGTTCAAGGGCGCCGCTTCCGGCTTCGGGGTATTCGGCGATTCCGAGACTTACGGTAAATGATATCTCGCTTCCGTTTGTAAGCTTAAAGGGTTTGGATGTGCGTTCTTTTATCTTTTCATAGATAGAATCTATTGAAGTCGCACCTGCGGGATCGTATATCGCAAACGCATATATGTCGCCGTCAAAACGCGAACCTATAACGGTGTCACATACAAAATCCCTTAAGAAAATACCGAAATCCTGCACGACTTCATCTCCGTAGATGATGCCGAGCCCGTCGTTTATCTTATGAAAATCGTCGATATCGATCATCATAACGGATACGATGGTTTTTTCTTTTTCGGCTTTATCAAGAAGTTCTTTTAATTTCTGAATGAAATAGTTTCTGTTGTAAAGACCTGTCACAAAATCATAATAAGCCATGAACATAAGCTCATCTTTGAGATTCTGCTTTTGTGTCACGTCATTGATGGATATAAGTTTTTCGCTGACTTCACCGGAAAGATCCGTGTTTACGATCGAATGAAGTTCCACAAATCTTTTCCCGTCTTTAAGCTTTGCGACATAAACCTGTTCGTGAAGATCTTCCTTTTCGATAAAGAAAAGTGAACGAACCGCATCTTTGTCTTCATCGGCAAAGATGTCCAGAGTTCTGATAAGATCGGAATAATCGTTTAAAGGGAAATCAAAGTAATCATCCCAGTTTCCGTATGAATTTAAGACTCCCGTAGAGGGCTTATAGTAGATAAAAGCCCTCTTAAAGGAGTTACAGATCAGTTTATATATTTTATCGTTGGCATCCAGCGTTTTGTTGGCTGCCTTTAACATATCAATCTGATATAAGAGATCGTCCATAGGATCCTCGTATAATGATTCTATTTACCGGTTACAGCCGGTGCTCATGCATTCTTAGGTCCGATATAACCTTTGGCTTTTAAAAGCTCGGCACACAGGACTGCTCCGCCTGCGGCACCTCTTACGGTATTGTGTGAAAGACCTACGAATTTGTAATCATAGATAAAGTCTTCACGAAGTCTTCCGATCGATATGCCCATACCGTTTTCGAAATCAACATCGGCTTTAACCTGAGGCCTGTTATCTTCTTCGAGATACTGAATGAATGTTTTGGGTGCGGAAGGAAGGTTAAGTTCCTGAGGAGCACCTTTGGCATTTCTTAAAGCATCGATAAGCTGTTCTTTTGTGGGCTTTTTCTTAAACTTTACAAATACGGCGGCAGTATGACCGTTGAGTACGGGCACTCTTATGCACTGTGTTGAAATGAGAAGGCCTTCTTTTTTAACGATCTCTCCGTTTTGATAAGTTCCGAGGATCTTAAGGGGCTCCTGTTCACTCTTTTCTTCTTCGCCGGAGATAAAGGGAATAACATTCTCTATCATTTCGGGCCAGTCCTTAAAGGTCTTGCCGGCGCCGGAAATTGCCTGATATGTCGTAGCTATTACTTCATAAGGCTCAAATTCCTGCCATGCCCAGAGTGCGGGAGTATATGACTGGATCGAACAGTTGGGTTTAACACATATAAAACCGCGCTTGGTTCCGAGTCTTTTCTTTTGATCCTCAATGAGTTTAACGTGATCGGCGTTGATCTCGGGGATTATCATCGGAACATCTTTGGTCCATCTGTGTGCGGAGTTGTTGGAAACAACGGGAGTTTCCGCCCTGGCGTAATCCTCTTCTATCTTACGGATCTCGTCCTTGCTCATATCAACGGCCGAGAAACAGAAATCAACTTCAGAAGCAACGGCATCAATTTCCGTAACGTCTTTAACGATTATCTTTTTAACGGCTTCGGGCATGGGCGTTGTCATCTTCCATCTGTCACCGACCGCTTCTTCGTATGTCTTGCCGGCAGACCTGGGGCTTGCCGCTATAACCTTTACTTCAAACCAGGGATGATCTTCAAGAAGCGATATAAAACGCTGTCCTACCATTCCCGTACCACCGAGTATTGCAACTTTTAACTTTTCCATTTTCATATCCTCCGTTAACGCCACGGGATAAGATCCGGTGTGCGTGATTGTTTAGTGATTAATTTAGTTTAAAGCCCGGGATAATTCGCTATCCGCAGGTGTATTCATCAAGAAAGCTTTCTTCCGCTTTTATTGCGGCAAGAACTGCCTCGGGTGAACATGCGCCCGCTGTTTTACGTTTGTCGACACATGTCTTAAGCGATATCGCTTCATAGACATCTTCATCGAACATATCGGAAAACGCCTTTAATTCATCGATCGAAAGATCGTCTATCGCACAGCTTTTATCGATACATGCAAGGACCAGTTTTCCGATGACGGCGTGTGCATCTCTGAAAGGCATACCTTTCTTGACAAGATAATCGGCGGCGTCCGTAGCGTTTGTAAATCCGTTGACCGCGCTCTTAGCCATAATGTCTTTGTTGAATTTGGTGCATTTAAGCATTCCCGCAAACAATGTAAGACTGTCATGTACGGTCTTAAATGCGTCAAAAGAAACCTCTTTGTCTTCCTGCATGTCTTTGTTGTATGCAAGAGGTATTCCCTTCATGGTCGTAAGAAGACTCATGAGCGCCCCGTATACACGGCCTGTTTTTCCTCTTACAAGTTCGCAGATGTCGGGATTTTTCTTTTGCGGCATTATGGACGATCCGGTCGAATAAGTGTCATCGATCTCGATAAATCTGTATTCATTGGAATTAAAGATTATCATCTCTTCCGAAAGACGGCTTAAATGCATCATTATGAGCGATAAAGCACTTAAAAATTCGATAAGATAATCTCTGTCGGATACAGAATCCATCGAATTGAGCGTGGGGCCGGTAAAATCGAGCTCCTTGGCCACAAAATCACGATCGAGCGGATAAGTGGTACCTGCCAAAGCTCCCGCGCCGAGAGGCGAATAATTCATGCGCTTATAAATGTCGGAAAGCCTTAAAGCATCCCTTTTAAACATCTCAAAATATGCAAGGATATAATGAGAAAGCGTAACGGGCTGAGCTTTTTGAAGATGTGTGAACCCGGGCATATAAGTATCCGTGTTTTCACGTGCGATCTTTAATATGACATTTAAAAGTTCGGTAAGGTCTTCGCTTATCAGTTTAACGGTCTTGCGTGTATAAAGACGCATATCAAGTGCGACCTGATCGTTACGGCTTCGGCCGGTATGTAACTTTTTGCCGGCATCGCCGATCCTGTCTATTAAGTTGGCTTCCATAAATGAGTGAATATCTTCGTATTCGCTCGTGATCTGTAATTTACCGGACGATACGTCGTCAAGGATGGATTTAAGTCCCTTAACGATGGCATCGCCCTCCGTAGTGCTGATGATCCCGGTCTTTACAAGCATTTTGGCATGTGCAATGCTGCCGGCAGCATCTTCTTCTATCAGTTCTTTGTCGAATCCGATGGAAGCATTAAATTCATAAACGGCGTCATCGGTCTTTTTGGTAAACCTTCCGCCCCATAACTGAGCCATTGCAGTTTCCTTTCAATACCTTAAGATAACAAAATTGCCCACCGCATTTCAGGTGAGGCAAAATATTTTTCCTTCGGAAATTAAATCTAATTTTAGCATAGGAGTTTTGGTATTTCAACACAAAGCAAGGTTTAAAAAGTTACAAAAATTGAAGACCCAAAACGACAAATCCGTGCAGAATGCACATCTGTGCGCGCGACGCGGACAAAATGTGCTAATAGTACATGAAATACATACATTTTGCAACGGAAATGAACAAAAAAAGAGAATCCGTAAAGGATTCTCTTTTAAAAGCTCCCGGCCGGACTCGAACCGGCGACCTACGCATTACGAATGCGTCGCTCTACCAACTGAGCCACGGAAGCCCATAGGAATCAACAATTTACGCAGTAAATTGTTGACCGCAACAGCATGTTTTACGAAGTAAAACGTGCGAGTGCGGCGCGAGGAACGAGCGTTCCGCCATTGATTTGGTATTCCACAAATCAATGGATACCTTTCAATGGATACCTACACAACAAAATGTATTATATATTGCCTTTCGCGTTTTGACAAGAATATTTTATTCGGCGCATTCAAAGATGGATGCGGAAAACGGCGCCAACGCGATCTTTGTTATGAAGTGCTTTGCATTTTCTTTGTCCTTGACGGAATTTACGGTTTCTGCGACCTTCTTTACATCTCCGCCGTATTTTACGTCATTGGAATCAAAGATCCTGTTATACGTTTTCTTTTTATCGGATTTAAGTATCACGGTTTTGGACTCATCCGAGAAGTTGAAGGATACCATTACTTTTTTCTTGTGTCCGATACGTAAAAATGTAACGGAAGATCTGCCGGGATCGGTGGTATCGAGCCATTCAAAGCCTTCTTCATCGTTATTGAGTTCATGAAGCGCGGGATTTTCTTTGTAAAGGTTCTGAAGATCCTTTAAAAATGCAGCAAGCCCTTCGTCTTCAAAACTGTCAAAAGGAAGGCATTTACGACCGGGTACCGTATAAAGTGCGGTAAGCATAAGTCTGAAGTTCTTAAACTTATCTTTTTGGTCTCCTTCAAGCGAATCGATCAGGAACTTTTCATTGTTTCCGTATTCGTTGTAAGGAAGGAGCACGATAAAGTTTTCGGCAAAAGAATTTATCAAAACATTTGTAAGGTCGTTATAATGAAGAACTCTTTCTGCCGGGTTCTGCTTGAAGTATGTATACATGCTTTCATGCAGATGATTGTCAAATTTATAATCAAATCCGAATCCGCCGTCATCAAGCGAGGTCGTAAGCAGATTTGAGTTGAGCGAATCTCCCGCTATCGTGATGATGCCTGGATATTTTTTGTGAATAACGGAATTAAGATGCTTGATAAGCTCTTCGCCGCCGAGATCTTCGACACCGCCGTATATATTGGTGGTATGGTCGTTTTCGGCACGCTTGAAATTATGATAAAGGATCCTGTCCGTAGATCTTAATACAAGCCCGTCGAAGTGGAAGGTCTGAATATAGTGGAAAGCCGCACTTATCAGATAATTTCTGACATATTTTTTGGAAAAATCAAAAGTAATGTTCTGATCTATCTCTCTGTCATCCGCGGCTTCGTAAAGTTTTCTGCCGTCAAAACCTTTAAGGCCTTCGTTGTCGTTGTAAAACGATGAAAGGTCCAACGTAAAGATCACGGGGATGCCTTCTTTGTGAAGCCCGTTTACCAGAAACTTGATATCGCTGCTTTCGTAACCGTTAAAAGCAAAAAGTGAATAAGAGAATATCTTGTTGTCTTCTTTGGTGATGTTATCAAGAATAACCGCATCATAACCGTAGTCTTTAACGGTCTTTTTGATCATATTAAGCGCATCTGCCGAAGAACTTTGATCATTTAAATAGTTCTTAAGCATGATCTCTTTAAATGACAGGGGCGAATCGGTATTGCCAAGCACTGTATTTTCTTTTGCCATATACTCTTCGTCTGTCCATATAAAGAAATCACCGCCGGCAACACGGGAAGCCTTATTGGGGTTGTCTTCAACCGCTCTTGAGAAAGGATCGCGCTTAAGATATGTCATTCCGTCGCGCAGCTTGATCTCGTATTTGTAGATCGAGCCTGAAGTCACATTGGGAATAAATATGGCAAAGATACCGGTCTCGCC